>JBDOMX010000267.1:0-5259 GCA_039831615.1 Planctomycetaceae bacterium | reverse complement strand
CTACGAAGGCAGCATGTTTGGCAATCTGGGACTGGAGACACCGTTGCCGGAAGGAACGGAGGGAATCAATAAGGATGCAGCTCGTGAGTTTCTTCGTCGTCGGGGCAAAGCGAAATACACACCGAAGCATGTCTGGCAGGACGGTAACAATCGCCGGTTCACCAGTTTCGTGGTGACCAAAGACCAGCTCCTGGCAACCGGGCATGCGGAAAAAACTCCTGACAAACCATTCCTGGTGGCGATCAGCATCGCCGATGGCAACGACCTGTGGAAAAAAGATCTGCCGACCGACGCCGTCAAAGGCGGCACCGCAGTGGACGCCGCCGGCAGAATCTTCGTCACTCTGGAAAACGGCCAGCTGATGTGCTTTCGATAGGCGGACAGCGGAAAGTGCGGCAGGATCACCGAAAATCGCGTCGAACGTCATTTCGTCGGCGGACAAGCCCCCCCATGTTCGCTACAAAACTGGCAATCTGCCACGAGCGATTCAAGCCCTTCGGATTTGGTCAGGACTGCGCCGCGTTCTGTTATCACTGATGTTCTGCAATGACCGCAACAATTGCCAGGGTGCCGATCGAACGTCTTGACGCATGCCCACTCTGCTCTGAAACGTCCTGGAAACAATTACCTGTGCCCGGACGGTGGATTGGTCCGGAAGTGTTCGAGGACCTTGCCGGACAGATAGGACTCGTGCAGTGCATGGGTTGTGGACTCAGGTTCGTCAATCCTCGGCCATCTGGCGAACGATTGTCCGCCTTCTATGCGGGCGACACTTATAGCTGTCATACGGCGACCGGCTCGTCTTCCGCAGGTGCAAAGGCGGACTTCGTACTGAAGCGGATTGCGGACAACCTGCCTCCCGCAGCACCTCGGAACCTGCTCGACTACGGGGCTGGCGGTGGAGCGTTTCTCCTGCATGCGCGCGACTGCGATTGGCAGGTACAGGGGTTCGAACCCGGCAGGAGAGGGCTGGAATCATGCCGCCAGGCAGGATTGGACGTCACCGACATGTGGGAGGATCTGTCCCAGGGCGCGTACGGGCTGGTCACCATGCTACACGTGTTCGAGCACCTGGCGGATCCGATTGAGGTGCTGAGAAGGATCCGTCCGTTTTTGGCGCCTCAGGGCAGACTTCTGATCGAAGTCCCGAACGCTGAATCATTGAGGGCCCGGTTAGCAATTCCGTTCCTGTCTCGCAGATTTCAAATCGATGAACGGCACCGCGCATTTCCGATCCATCTGATGTATTACTCCGACCGCACATTACGACGGATGTTGGCGCAGGCAGGGTGGACCACTGAAACGACGTTTACCTCAGGCATGGGGCTGGACGAGTTCTTCATCCGCACCGAGAATCCTCAGACGCCCACGCCCCGGACACGGCAGTCGGATCGGACCGAAACGTCGGCTGAGACACACGTTGAGGGACGCCTGCCTTAATCTCGGAATCGGCGCAAACCTGACAGCGATTGCCTGTCCCACCTCGTCATAAATCTTGAAGAGCCTGTTGAAAGAGCTTTTGACCCGTGCTCGCTTCCGTTCAAACGATTCCGTCTTTCTCCCTTGCCGTCGCATTCATCCCGGTCGCGGTCGTCGTGCTGATTTTGTATCGCTGGTCACTGGGCGGCGGATTTGCGATGTACGCGCTGGCCAGGATGCTGCTCCAGTTGCTGGCGATTGGATACGTCCTCACGTACATCTTCCGAGCTGAACAGCCGTGGATCGTGCTGGTGGTGCTCGCAACGATGCTCGGCACGGCCAGCTGGATTGCGTTGCGCCCGCTGCGCGTGAAAGGACGCCGGATTTACGGAAGAGCAATGGCGTCGATCATGTTGGGCGGCGTGCTGACGCTCGTACTGGTCACGCAGGCGGTGTTGAAGATCGACCCCTGGTTCGCGCCATCGAAAATGATTCCCCTCGCAGGCATGATCTTTGCCACGGCGATGAATACGATCAGCATTGCGGCCGAACGATTTCAGGCGGAGAAACTGCGTGGCGCGGCGTACGAAGAAGCGCGGCGCACGGCGATCAACGCGGCATTGATCCCACTGGTGAACTCACTCCTGGCAGTGGGACTCGTGTCCCTGCCGGGCATGATGACCGGACAGATTCTATCGGGAGTTGATCCGCTCATCGCGACTCGCTACCAGATCGTCGTCATGTGCATGATCTTCGGCTCGTCCGGCATTTCATCGGCCTGTTTCCTGACCCTGCTCAAGCCACTGGATGCTGAATTTGTTCAGGAAGACACAGACGGCAGCTGATCCGCGCCTGCGGATCCCTCGAAACGCAGGCGACAGCTTCTGACCCTGAATTCGTGGCCGCGGAGGCGGTGCCGGAGCCCATCATTCATTGGTCTCCGCGAGCCAGAACCCGCCACGACATTTCGAAAACTGCTCTAACCTGAACCCGGACTCTTCAGACGACGATGTCAGTCAGGCAGATTCCGGAGCACACGGTCGAGATCCGGCCTGCGGACAGGTTTCGAGACATAATCATCCATGCCGGCGGCGAGGCACCGTTCACGATCGCCCTTCATGGCTCGAGCCGTCATGGCGACAATCGGAATGCGCTGGCCAGTGCCGTCTTCGAATTCACGAATGCGGCGTGTGGCCTCGAGTCCATCAAGGACCGGCATTTGAACATCCATCAGAATCAGGTCGAATGACCCGGACTGCCAAAGTGAGATCGCTGCCTCGCCATTCTCTGCGACCTCGACCGAGTGTCCCCAGGTGGTGAGTAGCCCGACCGCCATCACCTGATTGGCCTTGCCGTCTTCAGCCAGCAAAATCCGAAGAGGCGGCAGCGAAGCAGCATCGTCAGAGGTTTCCGGCTGAGCCTGTGACCGTGAAGCATTCCCGCCGATGGCATCGACAATGACCTCCAGCAACTCGGACTGTTTAATCGGCTTCATCACGTGGCAGCGCACGCCCAGTTCAGCACAGCGTCTGACGTCCCCCGCTCGCCACCCCGATGTCAGCATGACAATCACAGTATCCTGCAGCAAAGTCATCGAACGCAATTGTTCGGTGAGCATGAAGCCGTCCATCGTGGGCATATTCACGTCGCTGATCACCAGCGGTACGGGTTCATGCTTCTTCACGATGTCCTGCAGCACCCGGATGGCCTGCGGACCACCGTCTACTGTCTTAACCAGCATTCCCCGGTTTTCGAGCATTGCCTTCAGGATGCGACGGTTGGTTTTATTGTCGTCGACAACAAGCACCGGAAGACCGGTCAGGTCAGCGAACATTTCCGCTTCATGCCGTTCGGCACCCTGCCCGAAGTGACCAGTGAAATGGAACGTGCTGCCGTCACCGAGCACACTCTCGACCCAGACGCGTCCATCCATCGCATTGGCGATGCTGGAAGTGATCGCCAGCCCCAGCCCGGTTCCACCAAACTCGCGAGTCGTCGACGTATCAGCCTGCTCAAACGCAGAAAAGATCTGTTCAATTTTCTCTACCGGAATTCCGACACCTGTGTCGCGGACACTGATATGGAGAGTGAATCGCGATTCTTCGCTGGGCTCGCACTGGACCTCCACGAACACTTCGCCCTGTTCGGTGAATTTGATGGCATTGCCGACCAAATTGACAATCACCTGCCGAAGCCGCACGGAGTCGCCCGACAGCCAGTCGGGAACAGTCGAATGAACCTGCAGAATCAGCTCGAGGTTTTTCGAATGAGCATGAAGACCGAGCGACTTGAGCGCGTCGCCGACTTCGGTGCGCACGTCAAAATCGACTGATTCCAGTTCCAGTTTGCCGGATTCAATTTTTGAAAAATCCAGGACCTGGTTGATGAGAGACAGGAGTGATTCGGCAGACTGAGCCACGATGGACAAGTAGTCTCGCTGTGTTGCGTCAAGCGGCGTGTCAAGAACGAGGTCCGTCATGCCAATGATTGCATTCATTGGAGTGCGAATCTCATGACTCATGTTGGCCAGGAAGTCGCTCTTGGCGCTGCTGGCGGATTCTGCGGCTTTCTTCGCTTCGTGGAGAGCTTTGACGGCCATCTGTCGTTCGGTCACGTCCCAGGCAACTGCGTGCACTCCGACAATGCTTCCCCGGGCGTTGCGGACGGGCGTCTTGGTCACTTCAACCCACCGCGTCTGTCCGTCGGTTGTATTCGTTTCGATCTCCCACAGCGGCTTGCCTGTTTCAACAACCGCCCGATCGTCATGGCGAAATTTTTCGGCGATTTCCGTGGGTGAGAAATCGTAATCCGTCTTCCCGATGATCTCGTCGGCAGTTCTGCCCACGAATTCGCAGAAAGCGCGATTCGCGAAATCAAATCGCCCTTCCAGATCTTTGCGCAGCACGTGCACCGGCAGACTGTCGACCAACGAATGGTAAAGTGCTTCAGAATCACGCAGCGCCGTCTCGGCCTGCATTCGCCGTGACCGCTCCAACGCATAACGAATCGACCGCTCCAGACCGGCCGCGTCAATCTGACCTTTGCTGAGGTAGTCGGCAGCCCCGATCGCCACGGCCTTCTGGCCCGAATGACTGTCACCTGCTGCGGTCAGCAGAATCAGTGGAATGCTGCAACCATCGGCCACTGCGTCTCGCAGGAAGTGCAGGCCCTCCTGCGACTCCGGTTGACAGTTGAGCAGGCAGACGTCGTGTTCTGACAGACAAATTCGTTTCCAGCCGTCCTCAACGGTTGGCGCCCAATCCAGTTCACACTGAAACAGCGTATGCGGCTCCAACAAAAGAGCTCGCATGAGAACCCAGGTCTCTTTGTCGTCGTCGATGAGCGGAACCCGCAGCGTTTGCTTAGCCATCCGTCTATTCTTCCACCGTCCGCATTCGAGACGTGTTGACGAACGGGTCTCCGCAATCAACCCTGTTCAATTGAATCGTGTCCATCGTCAGTCGAGTTCCTGATGTCATTTGCGCAAGTCCGGCATTTATCCAGTCGAGGGCCAACATGCCGAATAAGCCACAGAGGACAGTGGGTTCATGCTCAGACGGTTTTAAGGCGACCGGATTAAGCAAATACAAGAGCGCTCGCGCTGGAACTTCGGCGAACTGTTTCGTGGACGTCGCAGCCAACTCCGTGATCTCTGTGTCCTCTGTGGCGAAAAAACATGACCGTTGCGATTCGGGTACGACGCGAACCCGTGTTGCTATGTTTCATGGTCGCAGAGCAAAGACGAGAATGAGGAGACCGCGACAGCAGAACTTGGTGCTGAAGAGCGTGAGAAAATCTGTGTGGCGGCAGGACCAACCGTTCATTCGGAAACGGGATCGT
>JBDOMX010000596.1:0-5278 GCA_039831615.1 Planctomycetaceae bacterium | reverse complement strand
GATCAATTCTTTGACGACTCCGGGTTCTTCCGCGTTGTGCCAGGATTTGTGGTCCAGTTCGGGCTTCCGGCGGATCCGGCCATGAATGAGAAATGGTCACAGGGACTCCAGGATGAACCCGTTTTGAAGAGTAACGAGCGAGGCTTCCTGACGTTTGCGAAATCTTCTGCGCCGAACTCCCGGACAACTCAGCTGTTCATCAGCTACGCCGACAACGACCGTTTGGATGAAATGGGGTTTTCGGCGTTCGGTCAGGTCATTGACGGAATGGATGTGGTCGACCAGATCAACAGCGAATACGGCGAACAGCCTCAACAGCCGTCGATCGAAATTCAGGGAAATGCCTATCTGCAGAGTGACTTTCCGAATCTGAGCTACATTCAGACAGCAAGGATCGTCAAAGATGATCTGAACACGGAGTCGGCTCCCAAACCTGCACCGGAATCAGAATCATCAACTGAGGAAACAGAAAGCGAGCCGAATCCCGTGGAATGACGGCGGAACAAGTCGGACGACTTCGTTCGCTGCCAACTCACACTCCGCCTGTCCAACAGCCTGCCAGACGCGACTCGCCATTCACCAACGGGTATCTGATGAACCTCAAAGAACACATCCGTTCCGTACCCGATTTCCCGCAGCCGGGCATCATGTTCCGTGACATCACCCCGCTGCTGAAGTCTGCGTCCGCCATGAAGCACGTCACTCAGGAGCTCGCACGACCGTTTCGCGATTCCGGAGTGACTGCGGTGCTGGCAGCTGAAGCACGCGGATTCGTCTTTGGAGCTCCGCTGGCCATGGAACTCGGCGCCGCGTTTGTTCCCGTGCGCAAGCCGGGCAAGTTGCCGTTTGCGACCGAATCTTTTCAATACGATCTGGAGTACGGAACGGACACTCTCGAAATTCACCGCGACGCGATTGATGCCGGCGAACGGGTGATCCTGATTGATGATCTGCTGGCAACGGGCGGCACAATGGAAGCCTGTTTGCGTCTGGCAGAACGGCAGAAGGCTGAGATTGTTGGCCTGGCGTTCGTCATTGAACTGGCGTTTCTCAAGGGAGCAGAACGACTGCAACCCTACCCACTTCACCGTTTGATCTCGTATCAGACCGAAGACGCTGATGAATAACGGAAGGCACCGGTCAGCTGCCCGCAGCAGGATCGACTCCGTTGGACAATTCTGACGGAATAGCAGTCCCGTTCCCTGCGCGCCGTGCTGGAAACGCGGACTACACGCCAACCGGGACCGCTGCATCCATCGGTGACGCCCCGTTGATCAGACGAGACTGCGTCGCGCGACACTGGTCCAGCAGGTCGCCGGCCAGCTGCATCACTTCAATCAAGTCCTGCTCGTCGTCGATCGCCTCCAGCAGCTCACTGCCGGTCAATGACATATCAGTGATTCCAAATTCAATCGCGATTTCGTTGACCGTGTGGGCGCAGGCACGCAGTTGGTCCATGTCCTGACGATCGAGTGCACCCACAATGCGTTCGAGAGACAGTCCCAGTTGCAGCGCTGTTTCCAGCGAAACATCGCCGGTGTACAGATCGTAAGCGTTTCGCATCGTCATCGTGCTGATAAAGCGTTCGACGAGCTCTGGATCAAACTGAGTTCCCGCACAATCGCGCAGTTCGGCAAACGCTTTCTCTCGAGACACTGAATTGCGGTATCCGGTGCCGGTGGTCATGAGGTCGAATGCGTTGGCGATGGCCAAAATGCGAGAAGACAGGGATGGATGTTTGCGGGGACCGGCGCCGCGGTCTGCATTACTCATGTCGAAATGCACGACCTGCTGTTCGACGATCTCAGTCAGGACTTCCTGGCCAAACGACCCTCGAACCATTTCCACGCCCAGGCGGTTATAGCGTTGCACAAGGACCTGCTCGTCAGGGGTCAGAGGACCTTTTTTTTGCAGAATGGCATCCGGAATCCCGATCTTGCCGATGTCGTGCAGCAGTGCCGCAATCTCGAGAACGTAACAGTCCTTCATCGAAAGCAGCCCCTCGGCCGTCGCCACACAGGCATCGGCAACGCGACGACTGTGAGCCGCGGTGGACTGATCTCGGTGGGCCAGCGCTGTCATCAGGGCGGCGACCGCATGGAATGGAATGGCGGCATCAGGGTCGAGTTTCTCGACTTCGTCGTCAGCGCGACCGCGTGCAAGTTCCCGGTCCCCCTGATCGATTTCATCCTTCGCTCGGTCCCAGCGAACGACTCGATTTCGGCCATTGCGTTTGGCGTAGTACAGACACTTGTCCGCCTGATCGAGCAGATCCTGAGGCGAATCAGGATTCTGGCACAATGCCGAGATCCCCAGACTGGCCGTGATCTTCAGCATGGGCACGCTGAATTTCAGCGACTTGACCGCAAGTCGACACTTTTCGGCCCTCAGTTCCGCGTCGTCAATGGAGGTATTCGGCATGAGCACGGTGAACTCTTCACTTCCGTATCGGCAGACAAAATCCGTGACGTCAACAGTCCTCACGATGGCCGTGGCCACGTCGCGCAGGACTTCGTCACCGGTGCTGTGTCCGTGGTTGTCGTTGATCGACTTAAAAAAGTCGATGTCGATCATGATCGCCGACATGGGCTGTTTCACGCGTAGTGATTTTTGCCACTCCGACTCATACGAGCCGAAGAAACTTCTGCGATTCAAACAGCCGGTGAGTGTGTCGCGTGTGGCCAGCCATTCCAGTTCTTTGTTTTGAATGCGGATCTCTTCGGAAGATGCGCGCAATGATGTCAATGCATTCGACAGTTCCGTCTGCTTCCGACGCAGCTGAGTCACATCCTCAAAACTGGCAACAACTCCCCGGCTCCGGCCGGCTTCGTCCCGGACCGGCACTGTGCTCACGGAGAATGTTCGTTCCAGTTCACCGTCCCCGATGGCAAGCAGCGCCCCGTTGACCGGTTCTGACGACTCTGCCGTCACTTTTCATGGAAATTCATCACCTTGATTGCCGCTGGCAAGACGAAACCCGAGCTGTTCAGGGTGACGACCAACCAATCGATCGGATTCGATTTCCGTGTGGCGTGAGAACGAACTGTTGGCCAGCACGACGTTCAGTTGACCGTCCAGTACCAGCAGTCCTTCGGCGAGGGCATTGAGAGCGTCACGTACACGATTTGGGATCACTCGGTCCGGACTCAGATGCTTGAGGACGCGTTTGAGATACATCGTAAAAGCGCCAAACAGACCGAAGGCCATAACGATCGAGATGGCGACGTCGGGGCGGACCGAAATCCCGAGGAATGAGAGACCACTGTACGGCTGGAAATGAACTTCAAGGCGGCCCCAAAGTTCGTTTTCAGCTCGTATCGGGACGATAAACTCGCATTCGTTGGCCGGGTTGTCACCCGTTGATTCCCAGAGATCCACGTGATTCGCAGACGAAATGACGATTTCGCCGTCTGCGCGCCGGACTCCCACTGACTGCACATCGCTGCGTCGCTCCTTCAGTTGCTCCAGTGTCTGTTCAAGAGAATCCTGATCCATGCGCGGTGCCAGCGCCATGAAGCTGACGGCTGTTGTTTCGCAGAATCCCTGGCGAGAGATGGACTCGGTCTGCTGGATACTTGGAATGAGTCCAAGCATGCCGCACACCAGCAACGCGCTGACGGTCAGAGCGACGAGGCCCAGAACAATACGATGGGTGGAGGAGAGGCGAAACATTGGACTGTTTACGGTCAGGGGAAGATGGCCATCAGTCAGAATCGCGGAACGAGTGAATCCGGAGATTCGTGTGTCTCGTCGTCTAAATTCACTGAATCTCTGTCGATCATCGAAATCCAGTCGACTGACAGTCGTTTCGGCAAAACGGAACGGAACATCGCCAGCGGCGAATCCGCCTCAGCGTCCACACAACCTAGCCCACGGAACGTGGGGCGGAGACGTTGACTGACAACCGACAGAGATATTTTCCTGCGAGGACAATTCTGCGGTCGAGTCGTTCCGATCCTGCCCGTCGAATTCGCCACGACACGGCGAGGACGCCTGTCCGGCACGGCGAAACGGCCGGTATGATCCCTGCGAACAGCCGGTCCGGCAGAATGCTCACGACCGACACGGCGACATTTTCAGGCCGGTTTGGTCATCAGCCCGAACCCATGTGACTCAGAGCATCGGGCCCGGAATTCCACGTTGCACGAAAACGCCGGTCAACGCTGCGACGGATTTAGTGACAGCGTAGGACGCTGATTCATGGCCGTGGCAGAAAGTACCGGAGCCCATCATCCACTGACCTCAACAGCCAAAAACCGCCACGACTTGTCGAAGACTGCGTCAGACCGTCACGTCTTCGGCGTCCGCCGACAAATCATCTTTCAGGCGGATCCGAACCGGATCGACGTAATCAGCGATCAATGCGTCGACTTGTTGTGGCGCACGCCCAACGTATCGAGACGCGTCGAGTGTGCCTTCCAGGTCGACATTCGCGAAGCTGTCGTCGTGCTTCAGCCGATCGATCAGATCGTTGGACTTTCCCTGCTGTTTCACGATGTCCGCCGCCTGCTGACTATGAACGCGGATCTGCTCATGCAATGTCTGTCGGTCACCACCGGCCTGAACACCCGCCATCAGGATTTCCTCAGTCGCCATGAACGGCAACTCGGCGTTGAGCTGGCGAGCGATCACATGCGGATACACCACCAGTCCATCGGTGATGTTGCGATAGAGAATCAGGCAGGCATCGATCGCCAGGAATCCCTGCGGCAGCGTCAGACGTCGAATCGCGCTGTCGTCCAGTGTCCGCTCCATCCACTGCGTGGCCATTGTTGCATCGGCGCCCGCCTGAAGACTCATGGCGAATCGTGCCAGACTGCACATTCGTTCGGACCTCATGGGATTCCGCTTGTACGCCATGGCAGATGACCCAATCTGCTTCTTCCCGAACGGCTCTTCCACTTCCTTTCGATGTTGCAGCAGGCGAATATCCGACCCCGCTTTATGGCATGACTGACCGATCCCGTTCAGCGCCTGCATGACCTGCGAGTCGACTTTACGGGAGTATGTCTGCCCGGTCACCGCATGGCACGACTCGAATCCCATCTTTTGAGTGACCAGTTGGTCGAGTTGCAGAACTTTGGAATGGTCCCCGTCAAACAGGCTCAGAAATGTTGCCTGTGTCCCGGTCGTGCCCTTGACACCGCGAAATCGAAGAGTTGCGAGGCGGTATTCAATTTCTTCCAGATCAAGCAGCAGGTCCCAGCACCACAGAGTCGCTCGTTTGCCAACTGTCGTTGGCTGAGCCGGCTGCAGATGAGTGAAGCCCAGTCAGGCC
>JBDOMX010001127.1:0-23170 GCA_039831615.1 Planctomycetaceae bacterium | reverse complement strand
GGCCCCGGCGACATGACTCGTGAATTACCGCAGTCTTGCTACGCCCGCACGCCTAATAAGGAAAATGAATTTAACGCCGAAAGAAATTCGCGGATATCGATTTCGAGAAGTGCGGAAAAGAAGTTATACACCTCCGTTATATATATCCGCGGTCCGGGCGGCGCAGCTGTCACATCTGTACTGCCTGAAAGGACGCGGTTTCTTGTCACCGCAACACAGGCACGGGCGGGTCCAGGTCCTCGGTTGTAGATCCTTATACATACGCGCATTTGCAAGCGAGCCATGACGGTAGTTTATCCGCGCACGCAGCTGATTTACTGACACGCCGAACCGACGCGCAGCCCGTCGATAGGTCATGTTGCTATCCGCAACCAGACATTCGAGCGCCTCAGCGATCTGTGCGCGCTTCAGACACGCCTGGCGAGCGCGGCGATCCCGAGACCGCCGGGAGATACGACGCCTCTTCGATCTCACGCACACCCCCTCTGTCCGGTTTCGGGGTCAAAGAAACACTCCGTGCTCTGAACCCCCGCCGGAGCCTGCGCCCCGGAGGTGAGCAACGCCATGCGCTTGCCATCCTGGTTGAACGTCGTGCACCCTTTGGCCCCGCCCTTCCAAGCGGAGGTGTATATTTCCTTGAAATCCGCCCAAGACATGTCACCGGAGACGTTGCAGGTCTTTGAGACCGAGCTGTCAATGAAACGATTCGCCGTGGTCAGCACCGCCACATGCTCCTCAGCTGTCACCCGGTCATTTCTGGTAGTCGCCCAATCCCAAATACTGCTTCGACTCTTTGAATAGCACCTCAATTGGCCATCGGTTCAAGTAATGAGACAATACTCGCATAACGCCCCAACGGGTTTCGTTGGTCGCCATCGCAATCCAACATATTTTTTCGCGCGCCGGCTGAACACCAGCTTCACACGGCCCAGCTTGGAAAGCCGTCCAACTCGCTCGGCCAGGCGATATTTTTTGCCATCGTGTTTCACCCATTTGCCCAGACGCTTCAATACGTTCGTCCCGTACGAAGAAAGTTCTCGTTTGTCGTGGTCCCGGCCATCGGGAAATAAGTTGCGGTTCTTTTTGGCCACGCCCACGTATCGATACTTCTTCGCCTCGCAGGCCCGGGTCACATTGGGGCACAAATAATAGGAGTCAAACAGAACCGTACTCTTGGCGAGCGGACACCCGGCAATAATTTCCGCCGCCAGTTCCGTCAACTTCCGGAATTCGATGCGATCGCCGTCGTACGACTTCTTGCGGGTCTTTTTGCAGAACTCTTGGGTAGCCCACAACCGCACGGCATACGGGATCACCACGCCACGATAGACCATGGCGCAACCCAGAATCGTGTGGCCTTGGGCATAAACCTTCTTGGCGTGCAAAAATATCTTGGATACCGCTGCCATCATTTTTCCGTGTTTGCGCTTCTGGGTGTCGTCCAGTACCAAATTGACCAGATCAACCGACTTCCATCCGAGTTTCTTGAGCGTTTCGATTGCCGTCTCCGCCAAAAGCTCGGGGGCGTCCCAATGGGCCATGGACAGAAAAAAACCGATCGATTGCCGAGTGCGATGGTTTCGGCAAGCAGCTTCGAGCTTCTGACGAAATACATGTTTTAGATTTTGGTCCAGATGCCTAGCCTGACACTATTACATCAGTTCAGATAAACCACGCCGACCTAAGCATTACCTCCAGGAGTGCCTCTACGCTGTAAAAACAGACGCTTAATTTGGTAATGGAGTTTGCGATGGCAGGACCAAACTGTTAGTGCAATATCGCGTTCAGAAATATCACAACCGACTTGCTGGCATTGATCGGTTTCAAATTAAACACATGTGAGTGTTTGTATTGTAGGATGACATCGTTATGCATAGTTGGCAGATTTATAGAACCAAATTATGAGACTCGTTTTAAACGAGTTCTAAGATTTGAATCACTCGAAGCACGTTTCTTACTCACAACTATGATGGTCAATGGAACGCCAGGAGATGACCACATTTACTTCCTTGTAGGTGGTAGTACAGGCAATGAATGGTTATCAAACTCGATGGATTCAACGACAATACCGTTGAACAAACTAACCAGCATAGTTGTCAATGCTGGAAGTGGTAATGACCGCGTAGATGGCTGGGACGGATCAGAATATGGTTGGGATGGAATCAATCAACTACACGGCGGTTCAGGTGATGATGTGTTGACTGGAACTGCTCATGTTGATTGGATATATGGAGATGGCGACAATGACTACTTGGATGGTCTAGAGGGCGATGACATACTTCGAGGCGGCTCCGGTGACGATCACCTCGACGGTGGAACAGGAGACGACCAACTCCATGGCAGCTCTGGCGAGGACTTCCTCGGCGGCGGGGGAGGTGATGATACTCTCTACGGCGGCAGTGACGACGACAATCTCTCCAGTTCAGAAGGAAACGACAACCTTTACGGTGAAGGGGGTAACGGCACTCTACACGGATCGGTGGGCAGCAATCAATTATTTGGTAGTGATGGCGACGACAACTTCTTTAGTGCCATTTCAGAAATCGGAGCAGGCCAGAACTTGCTAATTGGCGATATGGGAAACGACATCTATTGGATATCTTTAAATAACCTGTTAGGCAATTTTGGATATGAAATCGTTGAGCAAGAAGGTGCTGGAAACTTTGATCAAATATTGATCGTTACAGGTGGCGTCGATGTTGATGTCGATCTCTCTGGTTTGAATCCTATTGTAAGATACCGTGACACAGGAGATGTTATCGTCAACGGATCGGGAGCGGAAATAGAGGCAGTGTTTACAGGTACGGGTTCACACAAGATTACCGGCAACGACTACGATAATGTAATCGAAACTTATTCTGAAATCGATTGGGAAACCGGTAATCCATTAGGCCCAGGAGACGATTGGATTGATGGTCGCGGCGGCAATGATAATATCTACAGTGACTACGGCGACGATATCATTCTAGGAGGCGATGGCGATAACATTATAGATGGAGGTGGCGGGGATGATGTAATTATTGGCGATGGCCTTACTCTATCTTCGACTGACCTTGAATATTTTTTTAGAAAACTTGCAAGACGGAATATTGCATGTGTCAACACAAATGAGCCCAGCAGGAATTGGCGCTGACATTATTTATGGTGGTATAGGAAACGAAATCATCATCGGAGGTGCGGGAGACGACACGGTGACAGGCGGCAACGCAGGGGTCGATATTATTTTCGGCAACAACGGAGAAGATGATATCGTTGGCCGTGACGGCTTCAACGTTATTGTGGGAGGCGAACACGACGATACTCTAACGGGCGGAAACGATGGCAATTTGATCTTGGGCGATACATTTGACTTTTCCATAGCGGGAGTGGTGGACATAGAGGCGATCAAGGCGGGTCGCTTGGTCTCTGGTGTTGGAATCGCAGCCGCCGGTAGCGGGGAGGATGTCATCATCGGTGGTGACAGCTTTGATCTGTTGATCGGAGGTGATGGAAGCGACCAGATCGTGGGTGGTGACGGTCTGAACCTTGTCATGGGAGATTCATTCAATTTTGAAGCATCCAATTTTGACATCAGTGGCACATTTACAGCCGTGGCAAAAGCAATATTTTATGGCGATCCAAATAACTTATTGAACGAGCTTGCCACCCCTTTCGAGCTTGTAGGAAGTGGCGATGACCACTACGTCGGAGGTTCCTTTATTGACATCGTGCTCGGCGGAGAGGGGAACGATACGATTTATGGCGGACCGGGTGATGACGATATCGTTTTCGGGGGTTTGGGAGACGACACGCTCATTGGCGGGCTTGGAAATGACCATCTTGAATCCGAGGAAGGTGCCGACCGATTCTATGGTAATGCCGGAAATGATCGCATTTTTGGAGGAGTGGACGACGATCAATTGTACGGCGGATCTGGGGATGACGAACTCTTTGGGGAGGGTGGAAACGACTTTCTGTCCGGCCAGTTAGGTGATGATCAGATTTTTGGTGGACCTGACGACGACGTCATATACGGCGGCCCAGGAGCGGACAACATTGACGGTGGAGCAGGTGCAAATAAGCTGTTTCCGGATAGGTTAGCAAGCGATTCGGACGACGATGCAGACGTGGATGGATTCGATTTTCTGAATTGGCAGAAAAATTTTGGCACAACAACCGGAGCGTCTGTGGACAATGGAGATGCGGACGCCAATGGTGCTGTGGATGGCGATGATCTGGCAATTTGGGAAAGCATGTTTAGATCAGGGCCAGCTCCACCTGTTGCCGCGGCAACCATGTCAAGTGAGCAAGTAATCGCCAATTCAATCCAAGATACGCAAACCGCTGCTCTCACTGCCGAGCCACTTTCCGCCGAGATGGTGGACGCAGCAATTGCCATGGACCAAGCATTGCGGTCGGAATCTGGGGCTCGCTTAGGGTCGTATGCAACTCTCCAAGATGAACATTTCGACTGGGTTTCGCACAGGGCGAGGTGGGGCCAGCCACCAGTTTGGCGAAGAACAGGTGAAATTGCCGACCATTCCTTCCGCGGCCAGTCCAGCAAGGGCAACGAAGGCAGATTCCATCGCAATGCTGATGACCGCGCCGTGGACGAAGAATTGCTCGACGAGCTGTTCGCCGAAGGTGGATTGGGGAAGCTTCTGTAGTTGAACGGCGATGCCTACGTCGAGATGACTCTACGTCCAGGCGGAGTAATTGATCCGCCCTTTCGTTCCACCTGCACAGTGTGGGCACACTCTCACTCTCGTCACGGTGAGCACCGTATTGGAGGGATAGGCAGTGGTCCAATTGTAAAATATAGAGCAATTCTGTTGCCCTGTGAGCAAGCTAAATCCCGTCGGCTAAAAGTGCCGTTTTTTACAATTTGCCTGATCAGCTCTGTGACGGTCAGGCGTGGGCCGTTTCCCGAGGTGTTACCGATCTGTTACCCCCGCGGCGGCATCGAGGTGATAATACGCGCTTGACTCCCGCGAGGTGAAACGACTGGACCATCCGGTCCGGTTTGGGGCGGATCGACGGATGGCGTCCCCCCCCCTATCACGGAACTTCGGACAAGCTGAGTACGCTGCGCTGGGGTGAGGACTGTGTGCTCGACGTCGGTCCTTGCACAATCCTGGCTTTGCGTTCAGCATTGGACCACGCTGTGCCGAAGGAGCCCTGATCCATTCGCCTGGAAGGTGGTCGCCTGACGGTACGTCTTGGGACGCCTGCTGTTCCAGTCGACATCCTCGCGGGAGACTCTCGAGTTCGCGCCGCGCAACCCGCGGTTTTCACGCTGGAGATCTCCGGGCCTGACGCGGTATTGTCCGTCAGCCGTGGCAACATAGAACTTCTGGTCCCGGATGCCAACAAACGCAGCGTGGCGGCGGGCGATCGCGTCTCACTTCCGTGAAGCAAGACGCTGCTGTTTCTCACGACCAGTCCCAACACCAGCAGTCGTCGCGAGGAATGTGGCCCATCATTTCGCGTTTGGTCACTTCGTCGCAATCGTCACAGATCGAGAACGCTTCATCGACCGCGTCAGACGAACATCGGGTTACACCGCGACGCCTGTCGATTGAGAGGAACACCAATACGTAGAGCATGGCAAAGCGGACCGTTGGTACAACAATGAAGTCGATGGAACTGTAATGCCGAGCTTGGCCAGTTCTCCGATGATGTGAGGAGACAATCGCCGTGCCAGCATCCTTGATGCGTGTCTTTTTGAAGGACGAATACACGACTATGCTGCCTTCAGCACCAAGGTCTTGTATCAACCCTTCTGCAAGTTCGCGTTGGCAGTCACGGCTTGCGTCTGCGAGGTACTCGAGATGCTTTGTCACTTTCCCCGGCTCTGAGCACTCGTGAATGGAGTACTTCGCGAAACGTCACATGTCCCTACCCAAGAGGGCCGCATGGGTCATTTTTCCTGTTGTGGGGGGTATTTCGGATCCGTAAATAAGATAAACTTCCTATCAGTTACTCCAACACGTTTTTGGCAATACGGCATGTGTGGCAATCTGTTCCGAGTAGCGAGATGGACACTCTCCGTGTGAGGGTGGGTGGCTTTGAATCAGAAAGGGCAACGATGATGCTTCGCATTGGGATTTTCGCTGTGTTGATCGGGCTGTTCGTCTGTCCGCGTGCTTCTCTGGCGGCTCATTCACCTACGGCCTGGACGCGGGGGCACTACAGTGGTTCGGAGGTGGGCGCCGACGACGTGGTGGCCTATTGGTCCTTCGAGGAACCGGAAAAAGACGGACTCGTCGTGGCAGAAGACGGCTCGTCAAGGGGCAACGTCCTGATCGAACACCCGATGAACCCGGACAGGACGAGCGTGGTGAGGCTTGGTCCAGGCAAGTCGGGCGAGGCCTTTTTCAGCGCCACCGCCACTGGCAAAGATCGAGCCTGCCGCTCAATGTCGCAAGATTTCAACCTGAAGCATGCCTTCACAGTGGAGATGTGGTTCAAGCTCGATCCCGGGCTGTGGGCCAGGACTCAAGGGCACAATCTCACCTTATTCTGTCTGGATGACAACTGCCAAGGGGGCCAGGCGAGATCGGCGATGGGTCACCTGCTGCAGCTTCCCGATGCTCCGCCGAACACGTTCAGCCTGGAGTTCCTAAGACGTGTGGACGATAAGCCCAGGTCGGAGCATCGCCAAATGGCCAGCCGGCACAAGGTCGTCCTGCCTGGCGGCGCGTGGCATCATGTGGCCTTCACCTGGGACGGCGAGAAGGCGAGAACCTACCTTGACGGCAAGCTTCTGTCCGAGGTGAAGCAGATGACCGGGGCGCTGCTCGATAGCGCCGAAATCTGGGTCGGCAGCCATTTCTGGATGAGTGGGTTTCTGGGCAGCATCGATTCCGTCCGCGTACTGGATCGGGCCATCGCCTTTGCCGAGCCCGGCAAGCAGCCGACGGCGCTGCCGCGCCCGATTCGCAACGCCGTCGCCACCGTCAAGAAACCTGAAGAGCGGACGAAGAAGCGTGCGTGGGTCGGGGACGGCACCAGCTTCCAGGAAAAGCTGGCACTGCGTTTTGTGAAACCGCATTATCGTGACAGTATCTATGCAGGCCAGGAGCTGGACCACGTCGTGGCGAAAGTCCACAGCGTCCTGCCCCATCGCGTGGAGTTGAGTTTCGGGCCGGCGGGGGGGGAGCCCACCTTCACGAAAAAAATCGAATCCGCGCTCGATCCGGTCACGGTCAGGATGCCGGCAAAGGATCTGGTAGAGGGAAAGCACGAGTTCACGGCCAGACTGCTGACTGGCGAGAATGACGCCGCCTTCAGCAAGACGCTCACGCTTCGCAAGCTTCCGTCGCATCCCCACACCGTGCGCCTGCGGGAGGACGGCATCTGGCTGCGACGTGGCAAGCCGTACATGCCGGTCGGCTATTTCGGACTTCAGGTGCGTGGCGCCGCTCCGACGATTGCCGAACTGGTTCGCACGCAGGGCATCAATGCCGGGCTGAGTTACCATCTGAAACGCAGGAACGACCCGGACATTCAAATGCTGCTCGACGAAGCGGCAAAGAACGACGTGTCTATCTTGATCTACCCGTGGTCGGACAAGGGAGGCCTGGAACCCAAGGCTGCCAGGATGTCAGAGGCGGTGCGCACGGAAGTGTCGGAAAAGGTCAATCTCTTCAAGGATCATCCCGGGCTGCTGGGCTGGTACATGGCCGACGAACCGGAATTGCTCGGTGTGACCCCGTCCTGGCTGAGGGAGATGTATGGGCTGATTCGCGAGCTGGATCCGTATCATCCATGCGTGGTGCTGAACGATACGCTGCCGGGGGTCGCGCGATATGCGGAGACCGCCGATATCAGTATGCCGGATCCCTACATCGTTCCCCTCAAGGTGGGGCCTCCCAAGCTCGCCATGACGAAGATAGCCGCCTTCATGGATGCGGTGCGGAACACCGGCAAGCCAGCATGGATTACGCCCGAGGCCTTCAACTATGCGTCCCACACGGAGGCCAAGTCCATGGCCCGGGCGGCCAACTACACGGAGCAGCGCTGCATTGCCTTTCTTGCCATGGTGCACGGCGCCCGGGGCTACGTCTACTACATGATGGCCCATTGCCTGCCCGAGCCGGAACTGAGGATCGGAATGGTACACGTGATGCGCGAGCTGACGTTCGTCTCGCAGATGCTTACGGCCAAAGGCAGCGACCTGCCGGTGACCGCCCGCAATCCCGTCACCGCCTTCGCGCGCAGGACGGACAGCGCCTTCATGCTGGTGGCGGTGAATCCCTCGAGACGCCCGGTAGAGGCGACACTGTCCTGCGAAGGACTGCCGGCCAGGTTGCAGGTGCTGTCGGAGAACCGGACGGTCCGCGCAACAGACGGGAGGATCAGCGATCGCTTCGAACCGTATGGCGTGCATGTCTATACCACGACAGCACCGGCCAGGCGGTTGGCGACCGTGGCGGCGGTGAAGGAACAGGTCGCGGCCTACAAGAAGCAGCTGGCCGACGAGAACAGGAACAACCTGGCCTTTGCCGGCAACGGAGGGAAGGTGCAGGCCTCAACCTATCCCCGGTCGATCTATCTCAACGACGGCACCGTGGACCACATCGAATGGCGGGAGTCGCCCAGGCCCGATCGTCCCGCGTGGGCCGAGATCACGCTCGCCAAGTCCCATCCCGTGGCCCGGGTGGTCGTGGACGCAACACCCTTCAAAGACAGATATCGATTGTCTGACGCCAGGATTCTGCTGCGCGTTGCCGGTCAGTGGCAAGCGGTCGCGCAGGTCGAGGGCAATACGGACCAGACCGTGTTCGAGTTCACGTTCCCCGCGGTCACCACCGACGCGGTGCGGGTCGAGATCACGAAGCCGCAGTCCACGGTCGCGCTCACTGAGATCCGCGTGTTTGGCCCGTCCGGGAAGTGAATCCCGCACCTGGCGACGCAACAGGTCCAATGCAAGCGGCTGTTCGCGCCGAGCGCCCCTGCGGCGGGCCGATTGGCTGTTCATGTCGCCTTAAGTCCTTCATTTTTGCCGGACCGGCCGTCTGAGTCCCGACAGAAGCGCGCGGCACTTGCGCCAGTCCGACGACGAAAGGTGTGGGAGAAATTGATTAAGCTCGTCAATTACGTAGCCGTCGATTGCGCCGGCACGGATCGCTGCAATCTCATCGCGATAGGTGTCGAACTGCTTGTCCTGCCAGATTTCACGCCATAAGAAGACGTCTCCTTTTGTGAGCCTGCTTTTTACCGTTCGTTGAATTCGCCCGACCGCGTCGGGCATGGGGGCGTATACCATCAGGTCGTCGGCGATGCCTTCCCGGATCCACGTTTCCCACTCAAGGTCGAACCGATAGCCGGGTTTGCCCGGTTCCGGGGCATCGTCCGTCCGATGACACTGAAGCGCTCGCCCGGCGGGGCCGCCGTAGCCGTGCCAGCCTTTCAACGTAACGGCGGCGATCATCTTGCGCTCCGGTCCCAGTAACCCGCGCACGCGCCTGAGAAACCCCGTGAATAGCTCACCGTTCAGCGCGCAAAGCTTGTCCGCGTCGAAATCGTCCTTCAGGATGTCGATTCCATAACGCTCCTGGTACGCCTGCACGACGGGTGGATTAAAACCGAATGAGTCCGGCACACTCCCCCCGGCTCCTGCATAATGGCACGCCAATTCAAAGCTGATTCCATCTACTCCGCGCGCCAGTAGCTCCTTGATTTCGGCGAGTCGGTAATCCTGGACCGCTTTCTCGGCATAGCAGGGGATGGATCGATAGGGCGTCTTCTGGTCGCGTGCCAGTACGTAGTATTCTGGATGGGTCTCGAAGAAATCGTTCTCCAGGCCCGGAAAGTACGCGTCGAACAACGCGAGATCGGCGTAGAAGCTGATCCCTCGCTTTTTGGCCTCGGCCAGCGCCACGTCGAGGACGTCGAAGCGCTGGATCAATCTGGCCTTGTGGTTGAAGTTCTTCCGAATCGGCTCCCACTTGTCGCGGCGGTAACCACCCTTCTCGCGCACACCCGCTTTCTCGAAATAGTCCTCTTCCATCACCTCCACCACGGGGAGCACCTTGCTGTGGTACGTGGCTTTGCCCACGTAGGCCCCCGCGCCAAAGGATGCGGGTGACTCCCATCTCGTCACACGCGGCCACCCACGCCCGGACATCGTCGGGACTGAAGCGCTCGGGAGTATTCCCGGTAAGCAAGTGACCCGACAGAGCCACCATGACCAATTCGGGCCGATGCTCGGCTTCTGTAGCTCGCGCACGCCCCGCAGACATCACAAAGAAGAGTACTCCGATGAGGACAGCGCTTCGTAACATGAGAATAGTCCTTTCAACTCATTCAGTTTCAGACGAATGCCGCCCATAGCAGCATGCCCACATTTGCCTGCATCCGGACAAGCCAGCAGGACGCCCTCCGAAGGCGACATTGTCCTTGCTGGCGGAAACCTACCGGTCGATCTTCTGCCCCAATCGGCGCAGGTGCTTGCTGTCGCAGACCAGAATCTCGTGGGGTTGCATCTCCGCGCCGCCGTCGGCGATGGCGAGCTGCGCACCTGAGACCCTCTTCATGAAATGCTGCAGCTCGGCCGTCCGTTTCGCTGACACGTTCCACTCTGGTATCTGCTGCCATTTGCATACCCGCCGTTCGACATCCGTTGAAGCCCTGTTCATACCAAAACCCGCATCGCCCATGCAGTATTCGGCCTGTTGAAGCCAAACGGTTGTGTGCCGATATCATGACTGCGAATCGGCAGGCCACGGGCTTATTCCTCTCCGTCGAGCGCCTCCTGGAGTCGCAGGATTGCCTCCGCAATTTCCCGGCGGTTCCGGTCGTAGGTCTCAAAGTCCCAGCCGTTGCCAAGCCGCGCCGTCCCCGTGATCGTGGGCGCCGTGCCCGGCAACGCGACTGTCGAATCCCATCGGCTCAGGCAGCCCATCAACCGATCTGCATCCATTAAGCGTGCGAAATCGAAAGAACCCAGTATCCTCCGACGCGCCTCCTGGGCAGCCCGCACCGCCTCCAGCACGTCCACTGAGTCCGTCCTCACTTCTGACCGTTTTACGAGCGCCTCCAGCGTCTGAAGGTACGAGAGATCGTCCACGCCCTCGCGCCTGGCCTCAAGCCATAAGGCCGGTCCGCCCGTCCTCCTCGCTGGCCGGGAAAAACCACATGTAATCATATCCGTCCAATGGATCGTACGCGTCTCCCTGGGGATGAAAGAAGATGTAGTCAAATTCTCCCTTCACCCCTCTGCACAAAGTCTTGAACAGATAACCCGAGTTGAACCGCGCTGCTTCCAGATCGGGCATTCCATAGATCGTCACATTGTAGGTGTACGTCGCAACATTCCATTCGGCCAGGCCGTCCACCACCTCCTGTATCACCTCGTCCAGGGTCCCCGGGATTTCCGTGTAGCTGGGACGAAGCACGGGCATGCCGATGTCTACAAACCGCGACGCCTCGCGGGCGTAGTCCCCGAACCACGCCCACTTGCGCTGCAGCATGAAGGGGGAAAGCTGGTTCATGATGGTCGTCGCCCCCGCCCGCTTCATCAGCTCCAGCTCCCGTTCCGCCAGGGGCAGCGCCGTGCCGATCTCCCCTCGTTGATGCTTCTTCCGTTGATGCGAGAATCGCTCGTCCCCCGGGCAGACCAGGATTTCGGGCCACTCCCGCCGTCTCCCTTCCTCCAGGATCTCCCGCAGTATCCGAACGTAAAGCGTTCCGTACGCTTCGCTGAAAACGGGAAAGTACCTCTGGCTGACGTTGCTGATCTCTTTCCTGATGAGTTCGTAATGGGCACTCCCTGCATGACGGCCAAGTACCCTCTCCAACTCCCGCAACGTCTCCTGCTCTAGAGTCTTTCGGTCCACCTGCCGGGAAACAACCTTTCCGACGAATCCCCCCCTAAACCCGAACCTTGGATGGTAACAGACCGCCCTGAACCCCGTCCGCCTGGCCGTCTCCAGGCGCTCCGCGAGCGGCGTCCCCTCCCACCGAATCTTCACGCTGCCTGCCTGCCCGACCTCCAGGTGCCTGCTGAAATCATAGGGCGTGCCTCCTTCCGGATCACGTTCCCAGAGCCCCGCTTTAGTGAACACCGCGTTCATGCCGTGCTGACGCATCGTCTCGTAAACCTCCGTGACCGTTCCGATCTCGCCTCCGTAGGGCTCCGCCTGAAAATCCCAGAACCCCAACGTCACGGTCGGTTCCACGAGCGTGATCGGCAGGACCTCGACGCTGAGCCGGATTGCATGCGCCGCTCCGCCCTCCCGCCTGATCAAGATGTCGCCTTCGTACACTCCCGCGTGCGCGTCTTTATCCACGTGCACCGTGAGCCAATACTGCACCGTTGTCCCCACCGCGACGTCGACCGCCCGCGCCTCTTCCAGATACGTGGGCATAGCCATTACCCCGATCGGACCGCCCGGGTAGAGCGGCCCCCTCGTCAAATCGGAATTCGCAGGCGACATCCGGAGATGACGAAGATAACGGTGGTATGGGTTCGCGTCGGCATGCAGCGAGAGATGGGAACGCGGAATGACCTTCAGAGGAGCGCATTCCGGGGTCAGGTCATCAAGGTAATACAGCACGCGGACCAGGCGAGGACTACTGGACTGCATGCCGAAGATCTTTGATCCGTAGGGTTGGGCGTCCGTGTGAATGGCAATTCCTGGATGGCCGGGTTGCGAAAGCGCGTAGCAGCAACTGGTGCAAATCAGCTCATCGCCCAACAGCGTTGTGAGGAACGCGACCATGTCGGGCAGTGCGATCAGCTCAATGCAGGCTCGAGAATCTGTCCACTGAACATCGGCACAACCGCGTTGATGCTCGCTGTAGTCTGTGGGACAGGTTGGAAGTCGATCGAGTTCGTCACGGATCTGCGACAGTGTCTCCGTTGGAATCAGGTCAGGGATGACGACATAGCCCTCAATTTCGATGTGACGAATTCGTTCATCGAGTGTCAGTCGCGACCAGTCGACGGAGACTGTCACTGCTTCCGTCGTCGTATTCGTGGGCTCTGTCATGCTCTCCATCTTTCGTCGATCAGCTGCCGAACGCCAGGTGACGACAGGCTCATTGCCTCCGGGCAGCGATGGACAGGATCAATCTGACCTGTGGCCATGAGCCAGTCGCGGTATGGCGATCGCGATGAAATATTTGCTACAGCGTACTACGCTGATTCGTGGCCGCGGCGGAAGTGCCAGAGCCCAGCATCCATTGGACCCGCGAGCCAGAACCCGCCACGACATGTCGAAAACTGTGCTAATACCTGACCCGAAAGTCGTTTTGGCCCGACTGATCGATTCCCCGCATCAGAAAGACCGTTCGTTGAGACATCACCAGACGTCCTTCGCGGGCAAATCGAGTCGGCTGCTCGTGTTCATACACCGATGTCGTCGGCATGTAGCGCAACGTCATTCCTCGGCGAGGTCGGTCGGACACATTCGCCTCGGATCCGTGGTACAGATACACGTCGTGGAGTGAAACCTGACCTGGTTCCAGAACAATGTCTTCGGCATCCTCCTCGCTGAATTCGGCCTTGTTCAGTTCCAGATTCAGTGCCAGCCCCACGGCGTCATTTTTTGAATGTTGTGCAAGACGTTGTTCGCGGTGAGAACCCGGGATGACGCGGAGGCAACCGTTTTCGGGAGTGGACGCATCGATGGCGATCCAGACCGTGCACGTGGCCAGAGGTGCAATGGGCCAATACTCCCCGTCCTGATGCCATGGCGTCTTTGTGCCAACACGAGCCGGCTTGGCAAAGAAGCTGCTGTTCCACAGGGCAATGTCATCGCCGATCACCTGAGCCACCATGTCCAGAATTTCAGGGATCCTCGCGATCGTCAGATACCAGGTATCATATGCCAGCAAAGCCGAACAATAGTCAGAGAATTCCGGATGGCGTTCGACAAGGCGACGATGTGCCAGACGAATGTCTTCCAGGATATCCTCGGGCAACCGAAAATCCGGTGTGACATACCCGTCCTGTTGGTATTTCGTGATTTGAGATTCTGTCAGCATGACGGTCGTTGGCTGAAGGAGTGAGCGCTGGTCGACGGAGAATTCTCCGAAAGCAGCATTATGCCATGTCCTCAGCAGCGGGAACAGCAGACGTGACGTGACTCTGCCAGGAACGGCGACAATTGAATCGACAGAACGGTTGACCAAGGGCCACGGCAGTCCGTTGGTCGACGTCGCCCTCGGTCATGGCGATCGCGGTCATGGCGATCGCTCAAAGATGGAGTCTGCAGCGGGCTCACGATATCATGCACCACCGTGTGAACCACAGACGGACCGTCACCTTAGCTGGAGCAGTCGCCGACATGTCCGATCAACTGCATGAAAGACAATGGGAACCTATTGGCATCCGATGGGGACTGGCAGATGGCGGTTTTTATGATGTCAGTCGAAGCCAGGGTCACCTCGAATTGTCTGCATTTCTGGTTCAGGAACCTCAGGTCATCGACGAACCGGAAGAGGAGGAGGAATCGGCTCCGGCCAGACCGGTGGTGCCTCCAATGCCCGGAGTAGTAACGCCGCCGCCGCTTCGTCCACAGCAACGGGGCCGCTGAAAAACAGAAAACAAGGCCCGACTGCATCCGCAGGCCGATCGGGGAGCTCCGGGGCAGTCAGCGTGATTCGTCGTGGTGATCACGGTTGCCAGTGCGGCCACATGGCCCCATGGCCGCGTGTGACGTTCGTCAGCGGCACTTCGGTGCCGACCGCAAGATCCATGACAAAAAGATTACGCACGCCGTGCCGTTTGGATCCATACAGCAGCCGCCTGCCATCCGCAGATGGTTTGATGTGGTAGTGCAGCGTTCCGGGATCGCTGTGCGTGAGTTGCGCCACGGTTCCGTCGAGCGTCACCTGGAACAGCTCGACGTTGTCTGCCACCTGTGCTGTGTAATACACCGATCGTCCGTCTGCCGACCAAACGGGGATGTCGCTGCTGCCGTTATGAAAGTCGGGAACATCGAGGAACGAAATCCAGCCCTGGTAGCTTCCGAGATCCGCCAGCTTACGCAGCCCGGTGCCGTCACGCCTCACGATGTGTGGATTCCAATGTTCGTGTACTCCGCTTACAAACAACAGCCACTCGCCGTCGGGCGACCAGCTGGGCGCAAAGTCGAAAGGATTGTTCGTTTGAATATGCCGCTTTTCTGAACCATCCGCATTGGCAATGTAAACCTGATAGTTTTCATGGTAGCTGATCAATTCCCCGTCTGGTGAGGCACTGTAGCCGTAAGTGAAGCCCGCGTCTTTGTCTGAGACATCACGTTTGTTTCGTCCGTCCAGATCCATCACGAATGGCTTCGAGACACCATCGATCAGCGCGGTGAACCCAAGCCCTCGACCATTCGGCAGAAAAAAGACTCCTCCGTTGTAGTGACTGATTCGCTCAACCGCAGTGACATTGGCCAATTCGCCACCAGACAATTCGACCAGGCAGCAATCCAGCTGCCACTTGCCAGGCAACATGCGGAATACTTTATTTTCCTCTTCCCATTCTGCGTTGAGCGGATCCTGCCAGCCACGACAAACGATTGCCTGATTTCCATCAGGTGACCACCCTGCGAATTGTGTCCATGCATGGGGATCGTCCACCAGTTGTTCAGCCACCATCCGATGACCGGAACCATCAACCGTGATGATGGCCGCCCGATTGGTCCGTACGTTGAAATGCCTTCCACCGGGCAGATTGGTACGAAATGTGGTGTATCCAATGAGTCCATCGGCACGAACGTCGGCATCACACGCCATGCCGGACGACAGACACAGCAGGATGAGGAGTCGGACTACCAGAGCAGTTTTCGAAATGTCGTGGTGGGTTCTGGCTCGCGGGGACAATGAATGATGGGCTCTGGCACTTCCGCCGCGGCCACGAATCAGCGTAATACGCTGTAATGTGGATCGACGGTTGGCGAACTCCGCAGCCATTAAGGCTTGCCGCTCCTGTGCACCGACTGTGACAATGACAACCATTCCGGTGAGATCGAATCGTCCTGTGTTTTGAGAGGTCATGCTGTTCCTGCGTCACACCGGCGGCTGAAAGAGTTCCAGCGTGTAACCATCCGGATCGAAAAAATAAACCACCAACCCTCCGTTGTTTGGACCGGAGGTAATGGCGACCGGGGCAGACTTGAAATGTACGTTCTTTCCCTTCAACTCAGCATAACATACACGCAAATCATCAACTAACAGGCACAAGTGAGTATTGCCCGGACGATTGGTGGCCGGATCACTCGGCTGTCCCGTGTGATTGAGATATTGCACCACTTCCAGGGATTGTCTGCTGTCCGGCGATACTCGAAACGAGGCCACGCTGAGTTCCACGTCGGCATACCCCGTTTGCTGAGCCACATAATCGGCAGCGACTTTGGCCCGGCGGCCAATCAGTTCCATCCCCAGTGTATCACGGTAGAACGAAATTGACCGTTCGATGTCACTGACGGTGATTCCCAGGTGGTGAAGATCTCCCCACTTCCAAGCGCCGTCCCTTGTCGTGTTCGACATTGCATCACCTTTCTGTTCTGGCGCTGGAACGGTGGTCGAACCAACCTTGATGCCGCTGACCTCGACACCGGCGAAGTCGTCCATTCAATGTCGATCCAACATACCACGGTCCGGCCGACTGGATATGTTGTGAGAATGTGCCTGCAACGACTACTGTTGCTGAAGTCCGTTCAATGGCCGGTGCTTCAAAAAGTTCAGGCAGGTTTGATCGACGTCCGAACTCGAGGCGAGTTCCATCACAAATCGAGCCACCGCTATTCAACTTCCCAGGGAGGATGCGCCATGACGGCAGGACCGACAGCAACGAGCAACACAATGGCGAATGCGACGACTGCCCCGGCCGCAGCAGACAGCGACCGTTTTTCTTTGTTGCGGACGCCGGCAGCGATCCACAATGCGAGTGGGGCAAACGGCAGGATGGCATAGCAGAATACAGGTACGTCAGACGTCGAACCGGCATAGCCGATAAACATCAGATTGGTCAGGACCGTCATGAACACCAGTGACAGGCAGGCTGATGAACTGTCGGAGCCGCCCTTTCCGAACAACAGGCTCCCAGCCAATGCGGCTGTCAGGATTCCCATTGACTGGGCAAATTTCAGTGAGAACGATTGCGCCAGCACGATTGATCCAGCCGTACCCGTGGCCATCAGGCATGCGATGAACAATCGTTCGTTGCTGCGGGTCCTCAACGGTTCCACGGCGACAAACAGCAGGAGAGTCGCCGCGGCAATCATGCAGACCGCCAGCGGCTGCAGTCGAGCGAACGGCGGCACCAGCAGCCAGGCAGCGCCGACACAAGCCGCGGTCGCCAGTGGCCAAATGATTTTCCGGGGAAGTCCGGCGGTGCTCATCAGAGCCACGACGCTCAGACCAACGGCAACGTACGGCAACCAATCCAGATACCGAGTCGGCCACAGCGTGGTCCATTGCTGAGTCGCCCATCCGGCAAAGAACGCAGTTCCAAGCGCCACCGCGCCACTGGCCGGCGCGAGCTTGGGGACCCTGATCATTGTCGCCACAATGATCCCTGAAACAATGACCGGAACCAGAGCCGTTTCGACCAACATCCGGAGGACAAGATCCAAGTGTGTTTCCTCAGGACCTGTGACAATCGGAATCTTCAGTAACCAGCGCGGCGATTCTTCTATTCGGCAGGCTGAGCTCCTTCATCAACGCTTCCAGCAACGGCGCCGACCATGATTCTGATGTCGACGTCTGCATTGATGGGATCGTCCGGTTTTCCCGGGTAGTTCATCCCGAATTTGGTGCGATCGACTTTGAATTCGCTGTTCAGCGTCACGTGACCGTCCGCCACATCGATTGTCGCAGGAAAAGAGATCTCATTCGTCTGGCCGTGCATCGTCAGGTTGCCCGTGACGGTCACATCTCCGGTACCGTCAATTTCTGTGGATTCAAACTTCAATTCTGGAAACTCGGGCGCACCGAAGAAGTCTTCGCTCTTTAGATGACCTGTCAAACGATCGTCGTCAGAGAACAAAGAATCCGTTTCGATCACAACGTTGATTCCACCGACACTGCCATCGGACAGAGTGATGTTTCCTGCCAGTGATTTGAAGCCGCCTGAGTGGCTGTCGCCGGACTGCTTCGCCCCGGTGAACAACACCTGAGTGTTTTCTCCCGACAGGACGAACGCATCGGCCTGGCCATCTGCGGAACCCGAATCGGATGATTCTGAATCATTCGATGCGGTCGAATCGGCGTTTGTCACCGGATCGGCTGGCTCTGTTCCGCAGCCAACCAACACTACGCTGTACACCGCCAACATCAAAAACGCGTCACGCATTTCTTCTCCCTCACTATTCGCAGATTATCCTGAAACCGAACAGGGCATCATCAGGATCCCGCGGACGATCGCAAGCGAGTCGGGAACCTGGTGTTCAAAGAACTGGAGGCGGTCACTCGTTCCGTTGCGACAGGTGGTGCTGCACGAACTGAAATGCCGCATCGTACGCAGCGTCAATCTGCTGAGGCTCGCCACCACCCAGTCCGTGTTCGCCGTTCTGAATTGAGATCAACTGGTGCTCGACACCATGTTTTCGAAATTCGCCGGCCATCATCACAGACTGCTCGTGCGGAACATCGGTGTCATCCGTTCCATGGATCATCAGAGTTGGTGGATAATCGGGCGTCACATTTCTGACCGGCATATACGGAGTGAATTTGTCGCCTTCTGTGTGTGGATCCCATCCGGAAACGGCCTTCGGCCATTCGCCGTGCTGGCGGCAGTACTGGTAAAATGCTCCAGCGTTGCCCTTGCGGTCGCGCGAGTCGGCAACGGGCGGGCCGCTGACCTGTTGCCACGCCTCATCTTTGGACATCTTCGTTCGATGGTGCCGCTCATGGGGACTCGGTGTACTGTACCAATCACCGATGAGGTCGCCGTAACCCCAGAACGGGATCAACACATCAGGTCTCGGTTTGACACGGTAGCCGGTCATCAGCGTCAGGTAACCGCCTGCCGAACCGCCGATGACGGCGATCCGACTTGTGTCCGCGTGGAACAACTCTGGCCCATGCTTGTGGATCCACGCAAACGCGTCTTCCACGTCCTCGATGATCTCCGGCAGCTGCGTTTCCGGTGCAAGTCGGTAGTCGATTGACACGATACAGTAACCCGCGTCCAACATGGCCTGCCGCACGCGACCGCTGACACTTTCACGATGTCCAAGGATCAACGCTCCTCCATGAATCCACACCACCACCGGACGAGACTGACGATCGTCCGCTCGATGCACGTCGGCTTTGATCTCAAGGCCACCGACAGTCTTGTACGTGTGAGTTGTCACGGAGATCTTTTCCCGGGTGGCTGCACGACCGAATGGCGGTGCCAGCAGGATTGCGCCGGCCGTCGAACCTGCAATAAATCGGCGTCGTGTAAGATCGGGTTTCATGATCTGATGTCTCGTTAAGGCGAGCTGTCGAATTCGAGATGTGCGGACTGCAGTGAAACATCACAAACAAGCGCAGACAAAGGATTTTGTCGCATTCAGTTCCGTGTGTCCGCCGCCGGAACAGTTCCGGCCGTACGTTTGGCGACAGCGACTTTGGCTTTCTCAATGACCTCGGAAATTTGAACCGGAATGCCACCTCGCCGCTCGCTTTCATGAGCCGCTTCCATAAAACCAAACAACTCAATCGTCTCTTCCGCACTGACCGGCGGTTGGTGAGTCTTGTAGAATCTCGCAACCTCCGTCGCAACACCCTCGTAGCCCTTGTAGCGACTCTCAGGAACCTTCCCCCGGACCGGTGCCGGATAGCCATATTGTCCGGCCGGCGCGATGCCGACTGAGCCAAATACCAGCGCACTGTATTGCAGAGCGCCTTTTCGAATTCCTCGGCAGGTGCCGATGCGGCCGTCTTTCCAGATCCCGGTAACCAGCTCTGCATGGTCAGTCCGGGCGCGCGTGACCGAATCTGCACCGGGCCCCATGATCGTGTACAGCGATTCAAAGCTGTGGATGGCGTGGTAAAACAAATCCGGATGATGCGGTTCGGTTGGGCACCCGCCAAACACAGAGCAACCGATCACATCACCAACTTCCGGGTGGTTCCTCATTCCGATAATTCCCGGACTGAATCGATGTTGAGAGCACGAAAAGATCGGAGTGCCACAGGACCTGGCCAGTTGGAAAATTTCGATGACGTCTTCGAGCGAAGCTGCCATTGGCCGGCCGATATAGACTGGTTTCCCGGCTTTGAGGACGGGGCGAACCTGTTCAAGATGGGTGCGTCCGTCCACGGTCATCAGCATCACGACGTCAACCCGCGCCAGGACCGCATCGATGGTCGGCTCCATCGTCGCACCGTGTTTTTCCAAATAAGGCTTCCATCGTGGAACGTTCGTGAAGCTCTCTTCGAGATCGGGACTGCCACCAGGCCACGCCGCGACGACTTTGAGACCACTGAGATCCGGATTGTCTTCCGGCGGATTGTGGAACAGCTCGGTAAAGGCCAGTGCCTGATAGTTGTCGATTGAAACGATGCCCACACGGAGTGGCTCAGCCGATTGCACGTCCGTTGTCAGGGCAATCAAGCCTGAACAGCACAGAATTGAAATCTTCCGGTTCCATTCTGCTGTCTGCATGGCGTTCGACTCTCGGAGTTGCAGCGTTGCAGCTGACTAATTGGTATTTGCTGAAATCCGCTCATTGGTATCGCCAACGAATTCAATCGTGGCTTCTGTCTGCGAGATTACCGGCCACTTACCGTCCTGCACCGCGATGGCTTTGATCTGCAGATTCCAGCGGCCAAGCAGACGTGACGCACTGGCAGTTTGTACTTTCAAAACGCCGTGATTTTCCTCTGTGGACAGCGTCAGACCGGCCGGGACACATTGAATCAGTCCGGCCAGCTCATCGGGGACGTGCAGTTGAACTGAAACCGGCGTTCGCAGTTTCGCCGACCGAGAAATGCTGAATGGAATCTCGAATTCGTCGCCAATGGAAGCGGTCAGCTCATTCGCCGCATGCGACACTTTCAGCAAAGCACCTTCCAGAATCATGGTGATTCGCGCGTCAGCCGGTTGTGTCACATAACGCAGGTTGCCTGCAGGATCGCGTTGCCGTGCCATTCCCAGCACGACCATCCGTGTTGTTTTGTCCGTGGCCAGCCATTCCGGCATGAAGCAGGGGTACAACGCCCGGTCGGCCTCGGGAGGAACCGCCAGGATGGGACCGTGAATTCCCTGACGGTGCCGACTTTGACGTGCAGCCATTTGCAACACGACTTCGCCAGCAAAGCCTTCATCGCGTTTGATGATGAATGGTGCAGGATAAGTTGTGCCTCGATGCACCGCGCGCTGGCGATTCCTGTCGATCAATTCGACTGTATATATCGGCTTGAGCGTCGTCGCCAACAGCGTCCGAGAAACCTGATTTTCCAATGGGTGTCGTGGGCACAGGTTTCCCGAAGCACTGCAGGTGGCGACTACAGTCACATATTCTTCATCGACTCTGGATTTGCCAGTCACATAAATCAGACTGGCGGTGGCCGCAGTGTTGGTGGCACATTCAAGTGGGATCTTCAGTTCACTCTTGTCTCCGGGGATCTTCAGCTCCCCGAGTGCGGTAATGCCTTCGGGCAGTCCGGATATCTCCAGCTCAATCTCTTCGCTGTGACCGCCTGATCGCGCGGCGGTCACGGATAACTCCGCCTTGTCTCCCGCCGGTATATTCACCTGCTGAGGGGTCGACAGCGAAAAAGCGGTCTGTGATTTCGTGATGGACAGGTGATAGACGGAAGAGCGGCCACTGCTGCGACCGGACAGGTCTCTGACGACGCACGAGTAGAGGCCATCAGCAGGAACTGTGAAATCCAGTCCGGTGTCCGGCGTTCCCGGCAGATCATCGTTGGTCGCGAGTTGCGTGCCATCGGCGCCCCTGATGCTGAGTGCAAGATCGAGATCCGTTCCAATCGCGCGTGACTCAGCCGCAATTCTCCAGACGTCGCCTGCATTTGCCTGCCAGCTGTACGTCTCCTCGCCACGCGGACCCAGAACTGCTGTCAAATCACATGGAACAGTCAGCAGGGTTGCGCTCGCTGCTGTGGCATTCGTCCCGGATGACGATTCTGCAGCCGTGGAGACTGACGCATCACGGACGGGGATATCGATCGGCAGAGCCGTGCCGTGGGGCGTTTGCAGCTGATAACGCAACATCGACTGCTGCGGATCAGCAGGGAACTCGACCGTTCGCTTTGTCGATTCCAGAACAACCGCGCCGCTGGCGACGCCGTAGCCAATGAATTCGACCTCACGAGTTTCACCTCGTTGGGCCACAGCCGGCACCGTGGTGATCACGCGCGGTCCTGGCGCCACCACCAGCCGATACACAAATGCCTCGTTGCCGCGAAAATCAACGTCGTGAAGGCTGATTGTGTAGGTCTGACCGGCCTTTGCAGAGAACGTCAGTGCGGTGTCGACGCCTTCGGTGTCAGCAGCATCGGCCAGCAATCGATCGTCGATGTCACGGACCTGGATCATGCCATTGAAGTTGGCACCAAGTCGTCGAGCGAACAGTTCCAGACTCACTGGACCATCATGCACAGCCGTGACATGGTATCGATCGACTTCGGCGATCCGCTCGAGCCGGCCGGAAACACCGATTGGCAGTCGCTGGAGTGACTGCGGTTGCCCGCGATCTCGAGCCTCCACCGTTTCTGGTCCATCACTCACATAAAAAACAGCAGTCGTTGAAGAACCATTGGCATTGGCGACTTGCCAGCGGACAGGACCAGCAGGATGGTTCGCTGGTACCAGAATCCGGGCAGGAATTTCCCGGGCAATCGGAAACGCTGCCTGAAATCCCTTCTCACCAAACCAATAGGGCGGTTTGGGAACGAGGAAATCACCAGGGGGGCCGAGGATCGAGACGGTCACACGGTCGTCATGCACAAAGAACTGCATGTCAGGCGTAAAGTCGTACCCGCCCAGCTGCACGCTGGTTTCGGCCCCTGCCTGAACGACGGGAGGGAAAACGTATCCCAGTTCCGGAGCTTTCTGAGCAACCGCCGTGTTGACGAGAAACGATAAGAAGCAGGCGGCAACGGTAAACATGAACCTGGACGGGCGATCACCATGCACGGCAAATGTGCAGCCGGCCATGACCTGCCGGTCATCGCACGCTGCAAATCCGCTCCGATGTTTCCTAAGTCGCCGCATCGCCAATCCTACGCTAGT
>JBDOMX010000388.1:0-5282 GCA_039831615.1 Planctomycetaceae bacterium | reverse complement strand
TTATAGGTGGAGAGATGCTCGGGATTTTTGGCCAGAGCCTGACGTAGATTATTCTCCCATCCTTCAAGTGTCTGGTTCGGGATTGCAAACATGAGGTCCAGAGAAAGGTTAGTGAATCCGGATTCCCTTGCCCTGTCTACAGTGCAATGGATTTCTTCAATCCCGTGTGCCCGGTCGAGTAGTTTTAACTCGGTTGCATCAAACGACTGCACTCCCAGACTGATGCGATTGACGCCACCGTCCCGCAGCACCTTGAGTTTGTCGTCCGACAATCCGTCCGGATTGGCTTCAAATGAATATTCGCCGTGGGTGGTGAGCGTAAAGCCGTCCGCAATCAGGGTCAGCAGTCGCTCCAGCTGACCGGAGGATAAATGTGTCGGTGTGCCACCTCCGACAAAGATTGAATCCACCACACATGGATCATTCAGTTGAGCCAACTCGTTAGCCAACGCGATCATATACTGGTCGACCAGGTCGTCGCGATTCGCGACCAGCGTGAAATCACAGTAGCCGCAACGATGTTGACAGAATGGAACGTGGACATAGACGGCGCGCGGACGTTGCGACGGCGGCGGTAATTTGTACACAGAACGGCTGCGTCGCCAGGCATCTTGCGGCTGCGACGCCATCATGGCCGGCATCCTGGAAACTGCGAACTGGCTGGCATTTGATAGACCTGAGTACGGGACATGGGGCGGTGGTAAATTCGATCCCAGCGGATGTCAATCGAGGTTGCTGTTTGGGCGACGCGACCTGCTGACATCCGGCTCCCCCAGATCCTCGAGAGGTCCACTGGATCCCACGACGTCAGCGCGCGCCATTGCAAGTCGCCAACCCGCAGCCACCCAACAGCTCTGCAGTCATGCTGTCTTCACTAACTTTACTATCTTTACAATCCGTGCGAAAAGGGCGGTTTCAACGTGGCGAGGTAGACCACTTTCCGCGGGACTGTTCTGCGTTGACAATAAAAACAAAGGGGAGGTGATCGTTTCTGATGCGTCGAAAAGCGGCGATGTGTTGTCCTGCAACACCGGAGAATCCGTGATTTTCGGCATAATTTGCCGAATCCACAGAACGATTTGTAAAGTTTGCGGGTCTTTGAACGTAATAGCTCAAGGCGCTGCCGTGATTTCACAACTTTCGGGTTCGAAATTTGCTTGTTTAGGGGATCACAAAGCGGGGGTTGACGTCGGACTCACTCCGCAGGGCAGGTTGGCTCGGGCGCAAATCCGAATGGAAACGGCTGATCTTAATCAGGAGGTGCATGATGCTGGTACTTAGTCGAAAATCAGGCGAATCAATTCAGATCGCCGACAATATCTCCGTCACGGTCTCACGCGTGGGCGGCGGTCGAGTGAGGTTGTCGATCGAGGCACCTCCGTCAGTTCGCGTGATTCGCAAAGAATTGTTGGTTGCCGAAACGATTCCCTGTGAGGACGACACTCCGGGAGTATCCTGACCGGCTGGCGAGCATCCGTCGGGAGTAGTTGGTCGGGATTGGGTCAGACCGACGGTCGAATCCGGGCCGTGAGTTCTTCGACAACGTCCCTGATGGACATATCGGACGTATTGATCACCTGTGCGTCGCTGGCAGGCTTCATGGGCGCGTATTCTCGGTTTTCATCCCGATGATCACGGCGCCGCAACTGTGATTCGACGGTTTGCAGCGGAAGCGTTGATCCTCGTGCCAGCATTTCCTGATGTCTGCGGCGAGCGCGAGTCATCAGACTGGCCGTGACAAAGAATTTGTGATCGGCGTGGGGGAACACGACGGTGCCCTGATCTCTGCCTTCCGTCACGAGATCACCTGAGTTGCCAATGCTTTGCTGCAGCTCCACGAGTCGCGTTCGAACATGAGGGTTGGCAGCCACGATCGATGCCACCGCCGTGACAGTTGCACTGCGAATCTCATCCGTGACATTCACACCATTGAGGTAAATATCGTCATCCCGGAATTCGATCGTGCAGGACTGAGCTATCTGCGTCACAGCGTCGCTGTCGTTTTCATCGAATTCGGCCTGCACGACTGCGAATGCGATGGCGCGATACATCGCGCCGGTGTCCAGATAGCGAATCTGCAAACGATCAGCCAGCAAGCGGGCCACTGTGCTTTTTCCTGAGCCGGCAGGCCCGTCAATGGTGACGATCATCGTCACTCCGGATCCTTCTGTTGGGGTGTGGGGCATTTCCAAAGAGTCCTGAGCGAGATTATTGGCAACGGCAGCTGCCTCAAAAAGTCAATTCGACTTCCTTCATCTCAAACGATGCAAAATTCAGCTCAACGCCGGACTCGTCGACCTCCAGTGGCTGGATGACGCGGCCGGTGGCTTTTCGAATGCACGCCGATACTGGCGGGCGGGCCGTTCGCAGGTGGCACGATGCCGTTCTCCCCTCCGTTTCCTGCAGTACGACGGAGACCGCTCGCCCGATTGCCCGCACTCGGGCAACCTGCACGTTCTTCGCTGAACAGGCGAAGATCCAGCCGCTGGCCGATTCTATCCCGTCGACCGCTTCGACGACGACAGGCTGCATCACATCGGCGACTGAGCGTTGAGGAAACGGCTGGTCAAATTCCAATGTCAGCTCAAAACCGTCTGTGGGGACTGGCTGTCCCTCCACCAGCAGCAAACAGTCCAGCATTCGATGGCCGGATCGTCGATGATAGGGGCACCCGTGCGGAATAATCAGCAGCCGCTGGTCGGGATCTGCAACTTCAATGTAGTCGGGTGACTCAAATCGTTCGCCCTGAAAGCCACAGACCTGGCCCAGCAAACTGCGGGAGATGGCTGCCGCTTCGTTGTCCCAGGCGAAGCGGCAGGCAAGGTAAGTCATCCAGGGGTTGCCGGTCACGCTGTCACCGGCGTCCGGGTCAGGGATAATCCGGACGTTGATTCGCGGTACCGTGCGCTCGACACGGGTGATTTGACGAAAGCGAAAGAGGATCTCTCCGTTTAACACATCGCGGATCACACAACGCGATTCGATGGCTCCGGACCATGGGCCATCTTCTGTTACCTGCATCTTTTCGCACTCAGTACGGGCATACGACGTGGTGTACTCTTCGGACGTCTCCGTCGCCGGGACCGACTTCTGTGTTTCATATCGAAACGCCACCTGCTGACTCACTCGGTTGGCACGTTGTCCGTGAAATCGTACGTCAGCGATTCCTCCTGTCGTCGGACTCAGAATGGCCTCGAAGTACTGATTGCGCAGCAGCCCGGCTTCCGCAAGCGGACGGCGGCTGGACTCTTCGACCGCGACAGTCTGTTCCTGAGCGGCTGCCGGTGCCAGCTGCACAAATCCACCTGGCGGAACCTTCAGCCGAAGGTACACTTCACCTCGCTGCCGGTACGCTTTCAGCACGTTGCTGGAAGCCGGTGGCAGAGGCAGGCTCGAAGGCCACAGAATTGTCGTCTCTCGACTAAATGCCACCGGATTAACAATCAGGGAACCTGTCGCATCGCCTCGAGGAAGGACGGGAGCGAACTGTTTGATTTGTGCAGACAGCTGTTCATGAATACGAATATTCAGTTGTTCAATCTGCGCATGCTGGGTCGCAGGGTCTCCGTGACTGTCGGCAATCAAGCGGTCACCTTCCGCGTCCTGCAGGCCGACATCGAGGTCGGTCAAGTTGTCTGAATTCGTTGATGTCGGCAGCAAAATCCTCGTCAAAGCGTCGATGAAGGTCAGGCGTTCAAGGTTGTTCCGGCAACGATGCAGATCAGCTGGCCCGGTGATGGGGGCCTCCGTCCTGAGTACAGATGACTGAATCAGATGCGCTCCCAGATACTCGCCGGCACCGAAGCGGACCGATTCGCACGAATGATCGATCTGTTCGTGTAATTCCCTGAAGGTGACGAACTTTCCAATGAGCGGACACAGTTCGTGAATGCGACGCAGGTCATCCAGCCATGGTTTTTCCAGAACGGGCAAACGTGCGAGCAACACAACAGTGGCCCCGTCCTGCTGCATCGATTCCGCCAGGCGTTCAGGCAGTCGGAGAAATGAAGCGGAACCGTCGATCGCAATCGGCAGACGCGACGAAGCAAGAATTGTTGCTGAGCCGGAGTCATTCCAATGGAACGCGTCATTTTCGCGTTCCGGGTAAATTCCATCATCGAGCGCGACATGAAGGCCAAAGTCGTAGTCAAACAGCTGGAGCAATCCGGGCAGCAGGTGCATCAATCCGAATCGTCGCTGCCCCCAGATCGTCGGACGCTGACTCTGTGACGACAACATTCGGTGCAGTTCGGAATAGGCTGACGACAGCGAACCGAGGCTGGAACGCAGCTCATGCCAGCCGCCACTCACGATGCAGCACGTGTCCGCTTCTGCCGCCGCCCTGAGTCGATCGGCCACGTCAGAATGGCTTCGCTGCAATGCATTCAGCTCTGCCCCTGACATCAAGAGGTTCACAGGCCTGGCATTGCTGACGACGTCCAGGAGTTGTTTTTCGTCACCTGGTGCCGGCGGGAGGCAAATATCCAGCAGGAAACCTTCCGAGGGGAACAGCTGTTCGCGGGTTTCCAGCATACACTCAAATCCATCCTTGAGTGCCCTGCTCGCATCAGCCACTCGTCCTTCGACTGCGGCGTCCGCCGCATCGCGAAGTGCGGAAGAAAGACGTGCTTCATCGGGATCGATGTAGTAGTGCATCCGGCGGCTGAGCGACATGACCAGGTACCAGGAGAGTCCCAGAGCCAGAAACTCGCTGATCAGTGCTTCGTCGATCGAATTGTGGTCGACACCGAACCGACGATTGATTGCCTCCAGCCATTCGCGGCGTTCAGTCAGTCCGTGCAGCACGGCACAGTTGCCGGATTCCAGCTGCGGCTGCCAGTCGTGTCCCAGCCATTCCTCACTGCACTCGGGCAGCATCAGAATCTGCTGAGAATCCATGATTTCCGAGAGATCCGCGTAACGAAACTGAGGTACGCCATCAGCGGCAGATATTACGGCTGGATGCCATGCGCAGGCGATGGCATTGAGCAGCCCGGTCGTTTTATCTTCATCGAGGTCCGTGGGGATGTCTTCCACCGAATAGCCCGGGATGAGCACGGATATGCCGGTAAATCGGCGCTCTGAAGTCATAACCGAAGATCCTGGCCAGCAAACTCGTGAACGGGCCTGCCGTTGCTGTTAGTCTGGTTGAGGTGCAGTTTGGTGATCTGTGAATCCGTTACCTTAAGCAGCCATGAGAGTCAGTGACTGATGTGATGGGCAGGAACCGGTGGTTTTTTGAAAAGTCGGGATCGCCGGCAGCTGTTGGCCCGATTGAGTTT
>JBDOMX010000661.1:0-5295 GCA_039831615.1 Planctomycetaceae bacterium | reverse complement strand
GACGCGTTGCCTTCAGCGTCAGCCTACCAAACCGGCAACCGCGCAGCCACAGAACGGCGTTGCCGTGAAGAAAGGACGCTCGACAACGACGATCACTGGGCGTCGTAGCGAACTTGCCCTTCGCCCCAGTCGACCTCAAAGGCGCCGCTGCATTGGCCAGATTGGTACGACTCTTCGCCCATCGGATCGTTCACGGTGACGGTGTACTCCATCGGTCACACATCGCCTCGATTGCCGTACTCGTCCTTATAGGTTCCTTCAATTGTCAGGAACGAAAACCTCCCCCTCAGGTCGGCAATCTCACCATCCTCGCCGGAAATCCAGGCATTCCCTACGTTCTGGTTAGCCCAGGCTGTCGCACAGATACTGGCGCGGCCATATGAGTCTTCCTCGATTTCACCTTCCAAGTTCAGGCCCCAGGAGACAACAGCGGCAAACGATTTTGCCCCCACGCGAGCCAACAGAGATTTGGAGGAACTGCCTCTGCTTTCCCACGAGTCCCAACGGGACTTCTTGAACTCGATGTACCCAAGCACATGCTCAAGTTGTTCTCGACTCGGACAACTCAGTTCCAGCTTGAAGTCGGTATCGTTGCTCATGGTTTTCTTTCCGGTTGTTACACGCTGTCTATTACAACGCCCCAATGACTCGTTTTGCTCAGTTTGGGTCGATCATGTCAGGTGTGATCGTCGGTACCGTCTCGCTCGAAGCGAAGACACCGCTTGCCCAGCTGGCTGCTGACTCAAGTTCATGGTTGAAGTCAAATCGGCATACTAGTTCCTTGATATCGCCTGACAGTCCGGTTACCGGGACCACGACGTAGTGATCCTCGACGAATTGGTAAAATCCATCATCGTCCGGTCCGGCGACCTGTCCGGCGGCAAGGACGTAGTCCCCGTCGTGGATGATCTCGATGGTTGTTGTCACCACGGCCAACTCATCGTCCGAATCAAACTCTCCGGCAACCCAGCGAGCTGGACAATCCTCATTTAATTTGTCATCGCTGATGCAGTTAGCAATCTTCATTTAGAAGGTCTCGCCACTTTCACTTTCCTCAGACGTCGGCCAGGCCTGGCCACTCTGATACCGATTGAGGTTCTCTTGGTACTCACCCTGGAATCCCAAGGGCGCAGCATCGATTGCCTTTTCGACAAGTTCGACGGCCTTCTCGAAGTTGCCCACCTCAGCATATGTCGCGGCAAGCGTATCCATGAAACTGTGATGATGCCACTGGTCCTGTTCACATATCCGTGTGGCCAGTTCCACGGCCCTGTCTCCATCGCGAATGGATTGCTCCTCGCTAGTTGCAAGGGTCCAGGCGAGGTTATTGCAACTCCAGGGAAACTCGGGGGCTGTTTCCATTGCATTCTCAAGTAATTGCCAGGCTTCGTCGAAACTGTCAGCCTCGCGGGAGTAGTTGTACAACTCTAGAGCCTGCTGGAGAGCGTCGTCACCTTGGCTACTCCTCAGAGTAGCCAATTCGCTCCAGAATCCGATCTGCAAATTGGGATTTAGTCTCACCGACTGCTCGTAGAGCGCCAGAGCAGCAGCGGTCTCGTCGCCTTGCTCGAGAAATGTTCCCAACATGCCAAGCACGATGCCCGACCGGAGACGGTCCAGCCCACGAGTAGCCTCGGGGTCATCGGGCGACATTTTCTTGAGAGCCAGGCGAACATCAGGACCTCGGGCGGGGTCGATGATATTAATCAGACTCCACAGCGTCTGCAATAGTTCGGTTGGACAGTCCGCTAACGCAGTGATCAAGGGGTCAACGGCCTTTTGTCCTAGCGCAACAATCGCTCGATGAATGGCCCCTTGGACATCCTCATCCGGATCGGACAGATTATCCAACATCAAGGGAAGCACCTCTTCGGTAGCAAGCTTGGCGACGATCAGCGAGTCGGCAGCCGCGTATCGGTGTCTCCAGTCGTCATGTGCGAATAGTCGTCGGAGCATTCCATCCACATCATTTGACCGTTGCATCACCTGATCGCGGACAAGTGAATAGGCCAGACCGTTGTTGTCGAGAAAGGCGATTGCGCACTCGAGACGTTCCCAAAAATCTTCGTCCGTGGCCGACGCCCGGGCCAGCAGTCCGTGGAACCGACCAATTATCTCCTGGTCACGCAGCACCGCTAGTATCTCATCCGCTTGCTCGCGCGAGTCCTCGTCGACATCCTCATCGCCGTCCCCTGAGTTCTTTTCGATCGTGCGTTCGCACAGTTGCTCAAGAACCCGGCCTTTTGGATCGGTAATGCTCAAATCAACACCATAGGCGATCAGCCACTTCGCAATTTCGGCATTACATTGGTTGTATTCGTCAAACATCAACAACAGAGCGGGCACGCCTTCTGCGTTTGATACGTTCGGATTGGCTCCGCGAAACAGGAGTCCACCGACCATTCCCGTGTCATTTTGTGACGCCGCGGCTGTCAACGCGGTGATTCCATTGCTATCGGTGGCCTCGAGCTTGGCCCCCGACTCGGCCAACATCCTCAGGCAGTCAGCGCGACTGTGAATTACGATCTGGTGCAGCAGAGGCTGACCATCGTCGTTGGTGATGTCGGGATTGCCGCCGCGCTTGAGCAGCATCTCGAACAATTCCGCCCGCCTCTCCTCGACCGCCTCCTGATCGCCATCGTCACCAGAACTAGAATCAGGATCTTTCTCGATCCTGTCGCTGACAACGATAGTCTCCAGTGCCGTGACACGATCGCCCCCAAGTTTTTCCATCCCGTTGACATCAGCCCCGCCCTCGATCAGGGACTCGGCGACCTTGACCTGGCCACGCTCCGCGGCGACTACCAAGGCTGTCTGGACATCCTTCTCGACACCTCGCGACTCAAGCAGTTCGCAGACCTGCTGGTGTCCACCTGAAGCAGCAGCAGCCCAAGGAGTGATATTTCTCGAATCGGTGGACGACGGATTAGCTCCCACCTTGATCAACTGGCTTACGATCTCCAACTGCCCCGCCGCGGCCGCTACTGTCAAGGGTGTTCCCTCAAGTGGTTGGTCATCATATACCGTCACCGATTCGTTGATATCGTCAATCATTTCCAGCATATCGCTAACGGCGGAGGATTGTCCCAGTCGGCATGCCGCCAGTAGCGCCTGTCCCGGCTCTTGCTCGAAACCGCTCTCGGACAGCAGTGCGGCGATCTCGGATTGGCCCACGGCGATGGCGATTTGCCAGCCATTCCATTCGGAATCAGGTCCGACCCCGGCCTCAATCAACATCCGCACGATCTCGATGTTTCCACCGACGATGGCCGCCTTCAATGGTGTCGATTGGGTCTCGTAGTCATTGTGTGTGACATCGGCTCCATCGGAGATGGCCTGCCGCGCCGCGTCGATGTCGCCGTCACGGCACGCCTGCATCAGCGACTCGGAAGCGTCCTCGGCTTCCGTGGCCGCTGCGTAGAAGTTGCAGTCAATACTCGATATGTCGACATCGCTGACCCGGATCCCGCCGGGCATCGAAAGGTTCACTACAGCCCGGCAGTAGTTCCGCCCCCTGTGAAGGCCAACTCGACCGACGTACTGCATCCCGTCTCCAGAATGCAAAATGGTCAACACCCGGTTCTCGGCCTGGGCCGATTGCCAGGCCTCCCGCGTGAGCAACGATGCCTCCCTTGGCGTACCAACGGCCTCGAGCAAAACCGACCACTCGATTTCGCCCTCGGTGGCAAGCGACCAGTCGTCCGGGTCGAAGACCCCCTCAACCTCTTCTTCTCCGTCGATCGCGTCATCATCTTCATCCCATTGCTCCTCGTCGTCGGAATCCTCGTCGTCCGACGAGTCGCTTTCCTCTTCATTACTGTCGTCATCCGCGTCGAACTCGCCGTCGGCCATCGCGCCGCCTGAAACCTGGACCATTTCATCGAGGGAATCGTGTGATGAGCCAAGGTGCCAGACGACGACACCCTCGGACGTCCCGTCACAGGCCAGCAGACTTCCGTCGGCAGAGAGTACGAGGTGGCTGGGGTCCTCTCCTAGTTCGAGACGACGTAGCGTGGACAGGTCATCGACATTGAGGACCAAGATGCAGTTCGAGTGTCCGGTCACCAGCAACTTCGTGCCACAAGGGCTAAAGACGAGATCTGCCACCGAGTTCAACTCGGTGTTCAGTTTTCGGGTCGTTTTTCCGGTAGGGATGTCCCACAGCACAATCGTGCCGTTCTCATCACCTGAAGCGACGACGTTGGGCAACGGGGAAGCGGCCACCGCCTTGACGACCGATTCGTGACCCCAGCAGACCCCAATCCGCTGGCTGGTCTCGAAACTGAAAATTCGCAAATCCTCGTCGTCGTCTCGACAGGTCAGCACGAAGGCACCGTCGGATGTCGCCGCCAGCGACTGGACTTCCGTGGTAGACCCGGCATAGGCGATGATCGACGAGAGTTTCTCGCCACTCTCCAGGTCCCAGCGATCGACAGTTCCACGCCATCCGTTCGTGGCGACCAGCGAGGCATCGGGGGCGACGAGTCCGAACACGGCAAACCCATTGTTTTCGCCGTCCAGCAGATGAGTGCGTTCTCCTGTTGCCACATCAAAAACCCGGGCCTTATAGTCATCTTCAAAGCAGACCACGATTTGTTGGCCACTTTCGGAAAACGCGAGAGACTCGACATCGGCGTCCCGCTTTCCACGAATCACCCGATCGAGCGACTTGGCTGGAATGTCCCACAGCGTCACGGTTCCCTCGCCGCCAATTGCCAGACGATCTCCGGTCGGGTTGAATGCAAAGCACTTCTTCCAGTGTGATTCTGCAAATACCAACGGGGGTTGATCAACAACCGGGATAGCAGATGTCGTCGAATTTGGTCCTGAACGCTCATCGGTGCCAGCATCAGCTTCCATAATGCCGAACTTAAGTCCGGAAATTTTCTTGGCTTCATGCCACGATTCTCCACCATCCAATGAGATCAGGCATGTGGGACGAAGTTGTCCTGACCCTGCCAGTTTCTTCAACTGACTCCCGGAAAACGGGCCTTGGGACTTACCGGTTTGAGTTGTCTTGACCAGGAATTCAGCCATTTACTTTCTCCCGTGCGCGAATCTTGTGTGATTAACGCTAAGTAGACTTCGAAGCAGCATCCTCAATCGCCGTGAACTCACCAAGGAACACGGAATCTTCATCCGCCAAAAACTGCTCAGCAATCTCTTTGGTCAGTACTTTCTCGTCGCTCATCGGTTTGTCCTCAAGGTTGACGCGTTGCCTTTTGCGTCAGCCTACCAAACCGGCAAGCGCGCCGCCACAAACGGGCGTTGCCGTGAAAGAGAAGACGATGGTCA
>JBDOMX010001009.1:0-5310 GCA_039831615.1 Planctomycetaceae bacterium | reverse complement strand
CCTGATCATTCACAAAACAAAAAAACGATATTCCAACCGTGCATCAGACCAGGCTGACACTGTTTGGTTGTCTGGTGCTGGAACGTTGCAAATCTCAGACAGGGTATGTTGAAGCGCCACGTTACGTCGGTGAGCTGTCTGACACAAGATCGTTCATATTATTGCCACAGAGGACACACAGATCACAGAGAACGTGTTGCCCGCAAGCACTACAAAACTGTTGCCGGTATATCACCCTGTGGGGCGACGGTTTCGTCGCGGGACTTACGAATCGAGCGGTGGTTCCGGAACTTTCCAATCGACCGCAATGCGTCTGGCTGCAGTACCGGTGATTCAGGTGTGTGGAGTATCACCCGGAGCGCGTCAACGTGCCGACACTCTGTAGTTTTCGATCAGTATTTCGGCTACCATGATTCGCGATCCGGAAGGCATGGACCACAGTTTTAGAGGACCGGTTCCTGCGTTGCTCGGACTCGACAAATTTGTTCCTCTCCGGTCTTTTGATGTGCTATGCAAGCTGCGCCCGATTATCTGAATCCGTCGATTCCCGCGAATCTGAGGCGAGTGAGAATCCCTGTGGTGGACGCCACCGCCGAATCTCTCGAAGGATTCGGTCGACTGGTTCCCGACATTTCGAGCGAAAAGGTCGAAATTGTACGATGGCCCGCTCAGGGCTGGCGGCCGGTTGATTCGGACAGCGGAGATGAAGGTGGCACAACGGAAGGCGTCTTCATCAGCGAATGGAAGGGTGACATCCTTTACGGCCGTAACGACGCCGTCGACGGGCATTACGTGCTGGGCTACGCAACGGACCCGTCGCAGGCGAATGAAAATCACAGCCGCTCACCGGAAACGCTGTTGATCTGGCACGCCAACTATCATCCTGACGGCGGCCAGCTGTTCTTTCCCCAGGTCGACAGGCCTTTTCTGGCTCCACTGGCCCTGCCAGGCGATGATGTGCAGCCGGAGGACTTCGTTTGTTTTCGTTTCCCAGCGCATGAAGGACTGTATATTCATCCGAATGTATGGCACGAAGGCATCTTCGCCATCAGTGGGGAACACCGGTGTTTCGACAGACAGGGCGCCGTTCATGCACGCGTCTCCGTCGACTTTCCGCGGGAGTTCGAGTGCCTCCTGGAAGTGTCACTTTCGTCGCTCTGAAGTTCTGAGTGATCGACCTCAGAACGATTTCCGGAAGACGGCTACAGAAAACTCAGCTCAGCCAGCGGGTGATTAGCATCCTGCTGCGTGGAGGGTTCGGGGGCCGGAAATGGATTGCCGCTTGTGATCCACCATTTGCCCGCCGGATCAGGATCAATACACCCTGCCGCGTAAAATTGGGTACAATCAACGTATTGAATCGTGACCGACAGGAGCCTGCTGACAGCCCATGATTCGCCAGGTATCAACAGGAATGATCGCAGCGTTGTTCATCAGCGCAATGGCCGCTGCAGCCGAGACCTCGGTGCCATCCTTTCGTAATGATGTCCTGCCGGTGCTGTCGAAGAGTGGTTGCAATTTGGGGACGTGTCATGGAAATCAGCACGGGAAGGGAGGGCTTCGTCTGTCACTGCGCGGCCAGGATCCGGACCGTGACTACGAGACTCTGACAAAGCGACTCGGCGCTCGCCGCCTGGACTTTCTGGAACCAGCAGCAAGTCTGCTGTTGCGGAAACCACTGATGAAAATCACTCATCAGGGAGGACAACGATTCGAACCTGGTTCCGAAGAGCATCAGATTCTTCATGACTGGATTGCTGCCGGTGCCCCGATCGACGAAGACGATGCTCCCTCTCTGGTCGACCTTGTCGTTTCGCCGGCACAGGCAACGGTCCACGCACCGAACACATCCCTGTGTCTGCAGGTCAATGCAGGTTTTAGTGACGGCAGCAAGCGCGACGTCACGTCACTGGCCGTCTATGCCAGTTCGTCGTTGAATGTCGAGGTCGCTCCCGATGGAGTGGTCGCGCTGAGTGATGCTGGTGCGTCGGTCATCAACGTGCGATACCAGCAGCATCAGGCCGCGGTGGCGCTCGAGTATGTTCCGGAACGGTCGGCGTTTCGATGGTCCGAGCCGAATCCGGTCAATTTTGTCGACGAAGCCATCTTTGCCCGACTGCTGCGAATTCGGATCAATCCTGCCGGACTCTGCGATGACACCACGTTTCTGCGGCGGGCTTATCTGGACCTGACTGGTCTGCTGCCAACTCAGGAACAGGCGCAGCAGTTTTTGATGTCAACTTCACACGACAAACGTAAGCTACTCATCGACAGCTTGCTGGAAACACCGGAGTTCAGCGACTTTCAGGCGTTACGCTGGTCTGATTTACTTCGAGTCGAAGACAAGACGCTTGACCCGAAAGGAGTCGAAATCTTTCACGACTGGATTAGGCAGAGTTTTGTTGAGCACAAACCTCTCAACCAGTTCGCTGCAGAATTAATCTCCGGCCGCGGCAGTACATTCAGGAATCCGCCGGCAAACTTTTACCGAGCGCTGCGGACACCCGATGCACGTGGAGAGGCATCCGCCCAGGTGTTTCTTGGCATCCGGCTGCAGTGTGCCCGCTGCCACAACCATCCCTTTGACCAGTGGACCCAGGACGATTACTACGGCTGGTCTGGTTTCTTCGCTCGAGTTGACTACGAAATTGGCAACAACAAACGCGTCGACAAACTGGATAAGCATGAGTTTGTCGGCGATCAGCTGGTGATCATTCGAAATACCGGGGAGTTCAGTAATCCGGATACCGGAAAGCCTGCGCGGCTGCGATTACTGGGCGGGCAGGCCGCGGCGTTGCTGGCATACAATGATGACGGTGCCACGGATCGACTGCAGCAGCTTGCGGCCTGGTTCTCGGCTCCTGACAACCAGCGGTTTGCCACGACCCAGGTGAATCGCATCTGGTACCAGCTGATGGGGCGCGGCCTGGTTGACCCCATCGACGATTTTCGAACCACCAATCCGCCGTCTCATCCCCGACTGCTGGAACAGCTGACCAGTGATTTTGTTGAACACGACTTTGATGTGCGCCATATCATCAGGCTGATCATGATGTCAGCAACATGGCAACGTGCGGCGGATGCGAATCTGGAGAGCAGCGATGAATCAACGTACGCTGCGGCCGTGCCTGCGCGACTCACCGCCGAGCAGACTCTGGACGCGATCGCGCAGGTTCTGGACATTCCTGTCAGATTTGGAGGTCACGAACCTGGCATGAAAGCTGTCCAGTTGCCCGGGGTGCGGAACGGTGGGCATCGAGGAAGCAAACCGGAAGTCGGCGATCGATTCCTCGCTTTGTTTGGGAAACCAGGACGCCTGCAGACCTGTGAATGCGAACGCAGTAACACCGCCACGCTGGCGCAAACGTTTGAAATGATCAGCGGTGAGTTGATGCATGAACTGCTGGAGTCGGACATCGGTCGGATCGCCAGGGCGGTCCGGAATCAGGTCGCAACCGAAGAGGTCCTGGACACGCTTTACTGGTCCGCTCTCTCGCGACGTCCAACGGCTACAGAACAGGCAGCCGCGATACAGTATGTCCAGCGTGCCCCGTCGCGGCTGGACGGGCTGAAAGACGTTGCCTGGGCGCTGCTGAATTCAAACGAGTTTCTCTTGAGAAGATGACAGGATGCGTGATCCACAGCAAATGGCGTCCCTGCTGAATCGCCGTGATCTGGTCCGTATTGGGGGCCGCGGGATGCTGGGGCTGACGCTGCCTCGACTCCTGCAGGCGTCCGCTGCCGGAGAAGCAACGCAGCACAGAGTCCGCGCCAAGCGAGTGATCTTTCTGTTTCAATGGGGTGGACCGAGTCATGTTGACACATTCGACATGAAAGACGCAGTTTCGGATCAGTACCGATCCAAATATCAGCAGATGTCTACTTCTGTCCCTGGCATGTCGATCTGTGAACACCTGCCGGAAACTGCGAGCGTGATGCACGAAATCGCACAGATTCGGACGGTGCATCACACGATGAACAACCACAACTCGGCCGGGTATACGGCCCTCACAGGAATGGAACCACCTACGGATGATCAGCGTCTGAGAGACTCCCTGGACCTGTTTCCAGCGTATGGTTCAGTCGTGGACCACCTCAGCGCCCAAACAAACGGCATGCCCGCGTTTGTCTCGTATCCGTACCGAATTTCTGATGGTTCCACGACCCCTGGACAGACGGCCAGCTTCCTGGGGCGGCCATACGATCCGCTGTTCATTCCCAACGATCCCAATGACTCCGAATTCGAATTGTCGCAGCTGAGTCTGCCATCCGGGATTTCATTCGAACGGATGCAGAATCGTCGAGCGATCCAGGAGCTGATTAACCGGCAGGCCGCCGGGCTCGATCGATCACTTGCTGCCCGGGGACTCAACTCGTACTACGAAAAAGCACTGGCGATGCTCAACTCACCACAGGTCCGGCAGGCATTCGACCTGTCGTCTGAAGACCACAGGATTCGTGATGCGTACGGCAGGACAACGTATGGTCAGGGATGCCTTTTGGCGCGGCGACTCGTTGAGTCGGGCGTCAGATTTGTGACGGTGTATTTTGCTCAAAGTATTGGCGGTCAGAGTACCACGGCCGGCGGCTGGGACACACACGGATTTAACAACACGCGTATGTATGACATTCTTCCCGAATGGCATTATCCGGTCACCGACCAGACGTTACCGGTGCTGGTCAACGACCTCAAAGAGCGAGGCCTGTTCGACGAAACATTGATCCTGTGGATGGGGGAATTCGGTCGGACTCCGAAAATCAACAAGAACGTCAGTCGTGATCACTGGCCACGCTGTTACACAGTGCTCATGGCTGGAGGCGGCGTGGCCGGAGGTGCCGTGTATGGCAAGTCGGATCGGTTCGGGGCTGCTCCCGAGCGGGATCCCGTGACGCCCGGCGATGTTGCCGCGACGATGTACGATCTGCTGGGGATCGATCCAGCCGCTGAGATCCGGGATCATCTGGACAGGCCGTTTCCCATCGCTGCCGGAAGGCCAATCCGGGAAATCTACGCCTGAACGGCGGCTGCTTCGGACTCAACAAAAAAAGGAGCCCACATTCTGTGGGCTCCTGATCAGTGCTGTTAACAATCTCAGAGGTTTCGTTTGACCTCAGTTGCACCCGTCACAGGGAGCAGCACAGGTTGGGACACAGGGGTCACAGCAAACGGGTACCTGTCGGCAGACCATTCTGGGGACACAGCGTGTCATGGTAATCGGAACCTGCCGAGGAACACACTTTGTGCGAGTCGTCGTGCGGGTTTCACAAACCTGTCGGCAAGTTGTGTATGGTACTTTCCGAGTGCAGGTC
>JBDOMX010001148.1:0-5316 GCA_039831615.1 Planctomycetaceae bacterium | reverse complement strand
CGACACTGCAGGCCGTCCACGTGCCGATGGCTTGACCGCGACGAGACGGTTCGAAGGTGTCGGAAATCAGAGACAGGCTGCCCGGGATCATCAAAGCCGCCCCCAGTCCCTGGAAAGCACGGGCCGCGATCAGTGATCCCGTGCCGGGCGCCAATCCACAGGCGAGCGATGCGACAGCAAACAGCGCAATCCCGATCATGAAGACACGCCTGCGACCGCAGCGATCGCCCAGAGCGCCGCCGAGCAGGAGCAAAGCGGCCACCATCACCGCGTACGCATTGACAATCCAGATCAGTTGTGTCCCCGTGGCATGAAATCGTGTCTGGATCGCAGGCAGAGCCACGTTCAGCGCCGTGGCATCGATAAAGGCCATGCCCGATGCAAGGACCGTCGCGAACAACACCCATCGCTCGGTGGCGACCGTGGACCGGTTCAACAGAGTTGATTCACATTGCACTGCCACGCCCGACGGCCCTCATGAATTGATCTGGAGAGTCATTCGCAGTCCCTCCGCATGTCGCAGGGTAATCCCTGGCTGCGGCCGGATGGTTTGATCCGGAACGAGCCGGGGACGGAACTGCCGATACACCATTCCGGACACCAGCCGCGCGACGAGCGATGCCATGTGCTGGCCGATGCACTGATGCGGACCCATTCCGAACGGAATGTAACTGTGCGTCGGCCGCATGGCGCATTGTTGGGGTGCAAACCGTTCCGGATCGAACTGCTCGGGGTCGGGCCAGAAGTCCGGGTGGCGGTGCAGCACATACGGCGAGATCACCACGGTTGAGCCAGCCGGGATGTGATATCCGCCAAGTTCGTCGTCCGCGACGGCCCGCCGCTCGACGATCCAGATCGATGGATAGAGTCGGATGACCTCAGAGAAAACCATGCCCGTATAAGGAAGATGCTCGGCGCTCGTCATCGCCGGATCAACGCCGGCCGCTTCGCGGCAAAGCTGTTCCTCGACGTCCGGTGACTGCGAAATCAGGTAACACGTCCAGGCCAGAGCATTGGCTGTCGTTTCGTGACCAGCCAGCAGCAGTGTCACCACGGCGTCGCGGAGTTCCTGATCACTGAAACCTTGTTCGTTTTCAGGGTCCTGCACTGCCAGCAGTCGCGACAACAAGTCGTCCGCTGACGAGTTGGACCGACGACGGCTGTTGATGATGCGATAGACAATCGCATCGATGTCTCGCAGAGCGCGGCGGAACTGTGGACGATGAAAAGTCGGCGAGATGACGGACAGGTCGAACAGCGACTCCAGTCGACGCCACGTATCCTGCAGGATCACAGCCAGCGACCGTTCGATCACGTCAGCATCGTTCTGTACGTCGGCTCCAAACAAAATTCGGGCGGCGATCTGCAGCGTCAAATGCATCATTTCCGACACGATGTCGATCTCTGAACCGGCACGCGCCTGATCGTCCCATTGTTGCAGCATCGAACGGGTGGTCTCGGTGATAACGGGCACAAACTGTTCGAGGTTCTGCTGGCGAAACACAGGATGGATCAGCCGCCGATGCCGCAACCATCGATCTCCGTCGGAACTCAACAGACTGTTGCCGCAGGTGGCCCGAATCATGGAAACGCTGCGGGTTTGTTTATTGTAATTGCCGGCCCGCTGCATCAGCACCTCCTCCACCTGCGCCGGATGGTTGACCAGATGCACCAGCACCGGTCCCAGCTGGAAGCGGACGACAGCGCCATGTTCGCGCGCGGACTGTTCCAGCAGCGCGATGGCATCTCGACGGAATGGCCTTAGGGAACCCAGCAGGAATTCTCCGCGTGGCCCGGGCGCCTTGTTGTTTGTTGTTTTGCCGCGCGTTCTGCCGGACATTACACAGGGTAACCCCATCTTTCAAAACTGGTGGCCCATGCCTTCGCCACACGGCGACGATCGTGTTCATCAAGCGTGGGATAGTCGTTCTTCCGGTAACCCGACAGTGAAGCCACATACGATGTGAGTTGAGGCTCAAAATCCTGAAATCCGGGCAGCGACAGGTCTCTGTAGATGGTACGGACTGCGCCCGCCGGGTCCCGTTCCAGATCGTCAAAACTGATTTCGCAAAAACGATCATCAGAGATTAAAGGCCGGTCTTCGAAGAACGCATCGTATAAGGCTGTATACCGCTGCAGGATGCCCTCGTCCGTCGTCGCAGGGTCGGGCCTTTGCAGATAGGTGTACCACATGGCTGTGTCGAAATAGTGCCGCTGTGACTGGAAGACGCGGTACGGATCGCGATGAATGTGAACGAACCGGGCATTGGGAAACATCTCCAGCAACAGCCGGATGCGTGCGGTATGGGGCGGCGACTTAAGGAGCAGCGCACGATTGTATTTGAGCGTCAGTTTTTTGCAGAACCAGATGAATCCCGCCTGCCATTGTTCAATCTCCGCACGGGAAACGTCGCGAAACGTCAGATATTGCGTATAGTCATCGGCTCGTCGCGGAAAACTGATGCCCAGATAGAGCGAACGAAACGTGAGCAGCAAAGGGGCGAATTCGTCTTCCTGTGGAGTCTGAAAACTGAGTTTCATGTTGTCCATGGGCCGTGTCGGCGGCACCATACCAGCGAACCTCCGTGTATTGACTTCTTCGGTGGTGAGGAACGTGCGGGGATTGACCACCTGGTACGTGTTGGCGAACGCAAACTGCAACGTGTCCTGGGCAAGCAGGTAATGCAACAGCGTCGTCCCGCTGCGCCAATGACCGAGAATGAACAACGGCGGCTGCCTGATTTCCACGTCTTCGACAGCTCGGCCGTATTGAGCCTCTTCACTCCGGCTATACCAGGAGTTCAACAAACTGGCGGCGGTGATAAACACCGCGCGATGCCAATAGGCCGGGTCGACCGCGAACCGGTTCTCGCGAAGTAGCCGCCACCACGCCCCGGCCGTGATGCCGGCAAGGTAATTGTTGCCGACGCTCCAGCGATGTTTGAGTTTGAGTCCCATCAGGATCCATCTGCGAATGGCGCTCTGTGATCGCATTCCTGTCGTCACAAAGCTGACCGGCGCACAGAAACCAGGCGAATAAGCACGATCTTTGGTTACGCGTCGGGCCTGGGCTTCTTTTTGAACATGCGGCTCCCAAATCCCCCCACGAACAGACCGACCAGCAGTGAAACGCCACTGGTCCAGTACAGGCCGTTCTTTGCCGCGGAGAGAAGGGGGTTGTCCGTGATGTCGGCCGAAACATGGTACGCGGCGATCTTCCATTTTCCGTCCTGTTTGATCATGGTCGCCGTCCAGCGGTTTTCGAGGTCAAACTCCATTCCCAGAAAATTGTAGTGCGGAACTGACGTTCCAAAGGCAATCCCGGTATCACCACCGTGCAGAATTGTCAGCTCATCCGCCGTGGGCGGTACCGCATAACCCTGAAAGACTTTTTGATTGCCGCTGGTCATTTCCTCAAGGAATTCCCGCAGACCGTCGTGACCGCGGACAACCCGATGATTCTGCCACGTGGTAACGATATTTTCGTCAGCGTGAGCCAGTTGTCCTTCGGCATCTCCTTTGAGAACGGCTTCGGTCAGCGCGTCACGGAGCGCCCGCAATTCGGCGTGTTCCCTTTCATCCGATGACTCAGGCGTTGTTTGGGCAGGTTCATCCTGAGCCAACACGTTCATGCCGGACAGACCAGCGCACAGCAACAGGATCACGGAGCGGCAGACGGTCATTGGATTTCTCCCCGGTTACTCGATCGAAGTGAATTCCACTCGGCCTTCGCCTCCGTGGATGACAATAGTTTTTCCATGCCTGGTCTCTCGGGTGGCGTCCTCTACTCCGAGCACAGCCGGAATTCCGTATTCACGACAGAGAATCGCCGCGTGAGAAAGCAGGCCTCCGTTTTCGGTCACGACCCCGGCGGCCCGATCCAGCACCGGCGTCCAGCCGGGGTCGGTGAACGGGCATACGAGAATCCGGCCCGTCTGCATTTCTGCCGCCTCTTCAACATTCTGTGCCACGTGTGCGATTCCCACGATGCATCCGGGGCTTGCGCCGATTCCCGTCAGTCCGCCCGGGCGAGACCGGCGCTCCCGATGGTAGCGTTTGCCGATCTCGTTCGGCGCTTTGAAATGGCGGAAGCTGTCGTAGACTTCGCGATTGCGCTGGATGTTCGATCGGTCGTCGGCGAAGATTTCGCGAAACGTGGTGAAGAAGATGTCCTCACCCAGCCCGCGCCGCTGCGAGATGTCGAGCACGTGTCGGCGGATGAGATAATACAGGCGGCTCGAAAGATCGCGCAGTTCCTCGCGCAGCCAGACAAATCGCCGCAGTCGGTCGAGCTTGCGGTTGAACGAGCCGCGTTTCCACCGCGGCAGTCGCGACAACGCGGTTGTTCGCGCCGCTTCGTATGCCGGTCGGGGATCCTCACCTCCGGACGCAGGCAGCGAACGGAGCATCCGCAGCACGAACGTCTGGTCTTCATCCCATCGCGGGAACAACACGTCCAGTCCGAGGCGGCAATGATGCCGGTATTTTGTCACCACTTCGGCCAGTCGTTCGTCGGTACGGTGCGATATCTCCTGCACGGCCCGCACTGGTGCCATGTGCCGGAGCGGCGGCAAGGCGGCGACGAGCGAGCCGTAATCGGCTTCGGGAAAAGAACTCATGAAGTCGAGTTTGGCCAGCGATGCTGCGAAGATCGTACGGAAATAGTTGCCTTCCATGTGAAAGTAGTCGCGTTCAACAAGATTACGAAACGTGCTTTCGACGGTTGTCGGCGGTGACTGATCGTGCTGCTCCAGCCGGTCAAATCCGCCTGCCAGAAGTTGTTCCGCACGTGCCTCCTGACGGCGAAAGAAGGATTTCATACCCAGCAACGTCGGAATGGCCTGCAGCACTCGCCATGGGGTGCAGGGAGTACAGCGGCCGTCCCCTTCGTAATTGATCTGTACACTCAGGTCTTCGTCGAATTCACGTTCCACAAAGCCGGGAAGCTTCTCCAACGCGCTCTTGACAGCTCCCAGATTCCAGTACGGTCGGCCGAAGAACATCCGGCCTGCCGGAAAATCTGTGTCGAACAGTTTCAATTCGCGGAGACAGTCCTTGAGCGTGTGGTCCCAGACGAAGTCGTAAACCGACCACATCAGCGGCGTGCACACACCGCTGGAAACTCCTCCATCACGAAAATCGGCGTTGGTCCATTCGCCGACGTCAGCGGCGAAGGCGATGCGCGTAATCGGTCGCGACTGCAGGAAATAGACCGTCCCCGACTCCACGGCGAATTCAATGTCCTGGGGAGCACCGAAGTGCCGTTGAATCTGCCGTGCGGTGCTCTCAATCTCCTTCGTGTGCAGTTGTAGCAGC
>JBDOMX010001132.1:0-5325 GCA_039831615.1 Planctomycetaceae bacterium | reverse complement strand
AACAGTCCGTCGTTTCTGTTTAATCGATAACGTCAGTGCCTTGCAGGGCTTCCGCTGGACGGGCGGTCGCTGACCTGTCCCATGGTTGATTCCGTCATTTTCCACCAATTCAGGCCGATTTCTGATACACTCCGACAGTGCACCAACGCTCTGCAGACGTCACCTGTTGTCCCAATTCGGTTCAGGAGCCTTCCATGTTGATTCGCATTCCAGGCCAGCCAGGCAAAGACCTGTGTGATTCGGGACTGGGGTTTACTCGGCGCGATGTTCTTCGTGTTGGTGGCAGCAGTATGCTCGGACTTTCGCTTGGCGGCATGCTGCAGGCGAAGTCTGCTCAGGCCAGTGAATCTTCCGGCGGTGGGTGGGGAAAAGCGAAAAGCATCATTCTGTGTTATCTGCAGGGCGGCCCCAGTCATCTGGATCTGTGGGATCCCAAGGAGGGCACTCCCGATAATGTGAAGTCGGTCTTCAAGCCGATCGACACCAAACTGCCTGGCGTCCAGTTTACAGAACTGCTTCCAAAACTTGCCCAGGTCGTCGACAAAGCCACGCTCATTCGAGCCATGGCGTACACGCCTAATGGCCTGTTCAACCACACAGCCGCGATCTATCAGATGATGACCGGCTATACGACCGACAAGGTCAGTCCCTCAGGCCAGCTGGAGCCTCCCAGTCCCAAGGATTTTCCGAATTTCGGTTCCAATATCATCCGGCTCAAGCCGCCGACTGAAGCCATGCTGCCCTTTGTGATGCTGCCGCGACCGCTGCAGGAGAGCAACGTGGTGGGCAAAGCCGGCACCGCCGGGTTCCTCGGGAAGGCATATGACCCCTACTATCTTTATCCGTCCGGCGACGACATGGACATGAAAAAGATGGACCGGATCAATGTCTCAGACCTGGAGATGCGAGCGGATGTGTACGGTGGTCGGATGCAGCGTCGGGCGAAGTTGCGCGACGTGATTAACAGGGGCATGCCAGACGTTGACAAAGCAGTCAAAGACTACAATCTCAACCAGTATTATGAGCAGGCATTGTCCTTGATTTCGTCCGGCCGGGCTCGCGATGCCTTTGCGATTGAGCAGGAGTCAAGAGAGCTGCGGGACCGTTATGGTCGCAATACATTCGGACAGTCGCTCCTGTTGGCTCGACGACTGGTTGAAGCAGGCACCCGAGTTGTCGAAGTGATCTGGCCGAAGATCGCGAACAGTGACAATCATTCATGGGATGTTCACAGTGGTTTGTCTAAACGCATGAAGAATCAGTCTGCTCCGATGCTCGACAGCGGATTGTCTTCGTTACTGGCCGATCTGGACGAACGTGGGCTGCTTGACGAGACACTCGTCGTGGCCGTTGGCGAGTTCGGCCGTTCGCCGCAGCGGGGGGTCAGTACTTCCGGTAACTCCAATTCGGATGACGGGCGTGATCACTGGCCGTACTGTTACACGGCGCTGGCTGCAGGTGCTGGCATCAAGCGAGGATATGTGCACGGTAAGAGTGACCAGACAGGATCATCTCCTCTTGAGGATCCGGTGCATCCCGGTCAGCTGCTGGCAACGATTTACGAAAGCTTCGGAATCGCCCCGGACACGATTGTCCACAACCACCTCAATCAGCCACGAGAGCTGGTAAAGGCCGAAGCCGTTTCGGCGCTGTTCGCATAGATCAGTTTTCGACCGGAAGCAATCCATCGCTCATCCTCAAAGGCAGTCTGCCGGATCCTTCTGTCGAAGCATCCCCGGACAGCGACGTACGCGGGGAAAATCATCCCAGGCGCCGTGCTCATGGCCCCGCCCAGCGGCGGGTGGGGTTCCAGTGTCGACAGTGTGTCGGCGGCTCAGTTGAATGGGACGGGATGTTCCAGAGCTGCACAGCTGGCCGATCTTCGCGGCAATCGACTGCATTCCTGATGCAGTTATCAACGAATCTAAGGGGAATGCTTCCGAAAGTCTCGCACGACAATCAGGAAGGCCACGAAATCGTAGGCAGCGTGGGCGATGATCGGCACCAGCAGGTTTGGCGACGGATCCACGGCGATCAATGCCGTGAGGTAAAGTCCGGCCATCGCAGCCAGAAACGCGTAGAGCGGTGTCACAAGGTGAGCGAGACCAAATGCCAGATTACAGATGAGAATGGCCAGACCACGATCAAACTGCCGGACATAGCCGTACAGGAATCCACGAAACAACACCTCTTCGCACAGACCTGCAAGAATCGCCAGCAACAGCAGATCGGCCGTGCGGCATCGTGAGAGCAGCGGGCCCAGGGTGTCACGCATGAATTCGCGGATCGAACGAATTCCTGAGCTGGGGATCAGCAGGATGAGCAGCATGGGCACGGTGGCCAGCAGGCCATAGCCAAAATCATCCCAGTTCCATGACAGGTGTTCTGTGGGACTGAAGTCCATCAGCCAGCCCAGAAAGAACGCGGCCAGCAGCAGCGCGCCTTCGGTCACGCCGGCTCCGATCAGGAACTGGCTGTGCGTGAGTTTCAGTGGTGCACGTCCTTCCGACATAAACGGCTATTTCTTCCCCAGAGCTCGCTGCTTTTGGAAAAACTCCCGCAGAATCGCACGACAATCGTCCTGCATGACCCCACCCAGCACAGCCGCCTGATGATTCAGGCGAACATCTCCCGTGATGTTGAGCAGAGAGTCACAGGCTCCGGCCTTTGGGTCCGCCGTCCCATAAATGACCCAGGGCAGGCGAGCCTGCACGATCGCCCCGGCGCACATGGGACACGGTTCGAGTGTGACGTAGATCGTACACTGCAGCAATCTCCACGATCCGAGAGCTTCTGCCGCCTGCGTGATCGCAATCATCTCGGCGTGAGCGGTGGGATCGTTGAGCGTTTCACGTTGATTGTGTGCGGCGGCGATGATGTCATTTTCATGGACCACGACGGCTCCCACGGGGACTTCGTCGGCATCAAAGGCGGCAACCGCCTGATCGAGCGCACGTTTCATCCAGTGGTCATGGGGATGCAGGGGGTCGATTGGTGCGAATTCAGCCACGTGCCTGGCTTTTTGTTGAGGAGGTGAAAGTGAACTGCACAGGAATGTCAGCGACAGAATTGTAATATTTTCACCGCTGATCCGTTGTAGAATCTGCAATCCACGAAGTATGGGACCTGACGCTACAGCTTCACCGGAATTCCCGTCGAATGCAATCACCAGTGAATTTCCATGTCATTGCGGGGACCTGGTGGCTGATTGCCTGACCACACGGTAGACATTGCATTCAATTGGCACCAGCATTGCTTAGAGGTTCTGTCGAGAGAGAGACTGGCCTGGAATTGAGACCCCAGGCCGCGCTGACGTGAGAAATCAGCGCCGCCGCCGACAAGTGCGGCAAACTGAGAGAGACGGCGGCCCGCCTGAGAAACGGGTCTGCAAGTCAATTTGAGGTCAGCGGCGTGAGAAACTGCCTGACCTCGGCGAATGAGAAAGAGGCCGTCGGATTCAATTGAGTCCGATCGGCCTTTTTTTTTCGATGCGTGGCTGGGACGGCATGCAGTCTCCGCTGTTTCGGTTCGTCGTTCAGCAGAATTCCCGCTTCTGCTGATGCCGCAGCAGAATCTGCCGGTTTCACGATGGATTGCCGGCGTGTGGCGTGTGCGGATCTCATCAAACGCGAAGTTTGGCTCAAGTGCTTTCAAAAGGTCTTGACCCAATTCGGCGGGATGCGATACATCACCCCTGCACGCGGCACACATCCCGGCAGATTCAGCCAGATGCCGAGTGCTTTTGCAAGTTTCCTCCGTTTGACGCGTTCTGCGGCCAAACACTCTCCGAATCTTCTTCAGTCCACTCCACCTCACAACCGTTCCACCGGATTCGAAATTCCCGCTGCATGTCCCCCGCAGGAAATGCAGAAATGAAACGGGACTCTTCTTTTCGGTCTTCTCGTCTGTCTCACGCTGCGGCGATCCTTTTGCGCTGGCCGCTGCGCGAACAGAAAAGTCCTTTCAGGGAAGAAACATTATGTTGCCCAGACAGATGTCCCGAGCTGCTTTGACTGCGGCCATCGTCCTGAGTATGTCAGCGGCAAACGCCCAGTTTTACGGCAATGGCTGCGACGGCTGCGGCCCCGTGTCAGCATCTGCTGCGGTCTGCACGCCGATTCAGCCCGTACGGACAACGTGCTACCAGCAGGTACCCGTCACCACCTATCGTCGTGAAAAACAAACCGTGCGTGAGCCGTACTATCGAACGGTCTACGAAGATCGCGAAGTCACTGTCATGAAGCCCGTGACGACGCAGAGAGAAGTGGAAATCCCCACGGTCTCGTATCAGAACGTGACCGAGAATCGCACTGTGACACGCGACATGGGCCGCTGGATCACGCGATACACTCCGGCTCAGAAGTATTCTCCGTGCCAGGTGGATGCCCGACCAGGCGTCATCGGATGGTTGAATCGAACGGGCTACTCGTTTCGTTCGGCCTTCAGGCCCAACTATTACACGGCACGACAGTACGTGCCCAATGTGATGGCATGCTCCGTACCCGTCACTCGGCAGGTGGCCGTGCGCGGAACACGTCGGGTTGCTGTCAATGAAACCAGAATGGTGGCTGAGAAAAAGACGGAGCGCGTGGCGGTGCAGAAACTGGAACATCGCGACCGCGTTGTGACCGTCATGCGACCTCAGACGGCCTATCGCACGGTGCCCATTGGCAGCCAATTGGCCTACGGCTACGGCGCGGGCTACGGTCTTGGCAGCGCCACAGCATTCGCTCCCACCATTATTGACACTCAAACGGCCTTGAATCCGGAGCCTGATCCAATCAGTGGGACCCGTTCTGCCATCCTTGACGATAAAAAAGAGCCGTTCAAGGACGATCAGGATCCAGACCAGCCCTATCGCCGGTCGAGCTACTCGAATGAGCTGAACGAACTGGAGCCGACACCGTCAATCGACAATTTCGGCACGTCGATCAAACGAGAAAAGCCTCTGATCCCGGCGAAATTCAGCCGACCTGCAGCGAGCAGCACGAACCGCTGGTCGCCTACTTCACCAAAGACGGCTATGAGAAGTTCGTCGCAATCGGCGACGAACGTTTCTCAAGTGACATTGACGCAGAAGTCAGAGAACTGAGACCAGGGGCGATCGCATACTGATCGACCTGTCGAGACATATCCCTTCCTCTCAATCATGTCTCTTCTCCCCCTTCCCTCTTCCTCTCCGTCCACTGATGATGCGTCATCCCCGCGGCACCGGTATCACGCCGGTGCCCTTTTTTGCGCGCAGGACACGCGCTACAGCGTCCTACGCTGTAACAGGGAAATGAGCCCGCCCCGGTTTGACCCTTCCTAGCTGGCCGCTCGATC
>JBDOMX010000361.1:0-5335 GCA_039831615.1 Planctomycetaceae bacterium | reverse complement strand
GCAATATTCCCAAAGAACTTCCGTACAATGCTGGCTGCGTTGACCAGCCGCTTGCGGCCCTGATCAGCGACCTCAAACAGCGCGGATTACTGGATTCGACGATGGTGGTCTGGGGGTCAGAATTCGGCCGCACGCCACTCGGCGAAAACCGCGGAGGAAAGCGTGAGGTGGGAACGGGGCGTGATCACCATCCCTATTCCTTCAGCATGCTGATGGCGGGCGGCGGAATCAAAGGTGGCCAGGTCTACGGAGCGTCGGACGAAATCGGCTGGCATGCCACCGAAAACCGGGTCCACATCAATGATCTGCACGCCACCATGCTGCACCAGTTTGGTCTGGACCACTTAAAGCTGACCCATCGCTTCCAGGGCCGCGACTTTCGCCTCACCGATGTCGGTGGGCAGGTGATTAAGGACTGGATCGCGTAAGCTCGTACCACGTCCGGAAACCGGGATCGGCACCGATCAGATGGAGGGGGCGGCAACATCACGGGAACCGTCTGATCCGTGCCGATCCCGGTTTGGCGTACGCGGTGTGTCAGCGACTGCTGCGAATCATCATGCGAACGATTTCGGGATCACCTTTGCCCCTGGAATCCTCTGACTCAAAGCGAATCCTGTCGCCTCTTCGAGTTTCCCTCAACGAACTGCGGCGGCGGTCACGCATGATTGTGGAGTGATCAGTCACGCGATACTTTTGAGACTCGCCTCCGCGCATCCGTATGGTGATTGTCCCGGTTCTGGTCTTCACATTCGCGACTGTCCCCATCGACATGGACGAATCTCGTCCTCCTGAACTGCCGGCGTCTCGACGTCGCCCACGCTCGCCGCCTCGATGACCCCGGACCCAACCGGCATCGCGGTCGACTTCCAGTTTTACTGTGTAGGTTTGTCGAATCGCTTTGCACCACGTCTGATCGTCGTCACACGCGAAGTAGAACACCTCCAGATGCAGTTCCGTATCGTGCCGCGCGTTCTCGATAGTGACCAGAAACTCGCGAGGATCACTATCAGACTCCACCTGGACCTTCGGCCCCTCGAGGACTGACGGATCGATGCGTGCGTCGTCGTCGGACCTGATTTCAACGTGCAGAGGTTCACTCAGATTATTCCAGTGCACGTGATAGAGCGGGTCGATCAGAAATCCAAGGTAGAGCTGGCCGTTGCCGGATCGCAGCAGGTTGGAATCGGCTTCGGCACGAAGTTTGGCGTAAAACGGGGCCTTCGACGTTTCCACATCCGCTTCGACCATGACAGCCTGCATGCCACCCGGTTTTGTGATTCTCGGTACGACTCCACGTGCGACATCACGGTCGGGAGTGATTCGGGGCATCCTGAGATCTGCGGCCTTCGTTGGTTTCCTGACAGGTCCGACCAACTCGGTCAGGTCTTTGCGAAGCTGATCAGGATCGCTCCAGGACCGACTGCGTACGATCCGTCCGCGGGAATCAATGACAAATTCCGAATTTGGAGCATCACCGAGCCGGTGCTTCGCCACGTTGTCCGTCGTGTCGCACAGCCACGTGAAACTGGATCCGAGGCGACTCTGCGCCTGTTTCACGTGCATGAGCCGTTCGTCCTGCGTAAACGGCTGCACGTAGTTGTTGGTCTCAGGATGGGCGAGCGCTTTGTAGATGAAGTAAAAGCGGACGCCTTTCGGGGCGTAGTCACGGTAAACGGTCTCCAGACCGGAGACCTTACGGAGGAAGGGAGGTCAGGTCAGACAACCGAACACCAGCACCGTGTAGTTGTTGTTGAGACTGCGCAAATGAAAATCATTGCCGTCGGCGTCAAGGATCGTGATGTCGGGCAGTTGCTCACCGACGTCCGGCAATGCTTCTTCACGTGGCCCGCCTCGCGGCTGGCACATCGCAGTTGTCGTCAGGACCGCCATGGCGGAGATCAGGCACAGCGAATGAATGTGGCGTCGGATCACGGCAAAACTCCAGCGGTGGGTGCGTCAGGAATCCCGTTCGTTCGTAAATTGGCCAGTCGTCCGGTCTGCAGTCCGTTACAGCGTATCACGCTGACTCGTGGCCGCGGAGGAGGTGCGAGAGCCCGTCATCCATTGCCCCCGCGAGCCAAAACCCGCCACGACATTCCGAAAACTGGTCTAGACGGGGACAGTTCTCTGAGTCAACACGTCAGCCCACAGCAGGTGCCGCCCGGAATGGAAGAATGATCGATTTCTGTCTGGAGCGGTCTGTCGGGTGGCAAGCAGTGAAGCGTAACTACACCTGCAGCAACTGGAGCAGAATTGCTGATACCAGCAAAACAAGTGGGATACTTTGGCGACCCCATTCCCTGCGATACAGCAAGCAGCACCATGTCAGCGAACCAGCCACAAAGACACAGCACACGGTGATCGACATCCGGTCGTACTCACTCAGCGAACTCCGCACTTCATCTTCAATCGATCGCTGGTGATTGTCGTGTTGCATTGCCGCAGCACTGGTGCCACGCGCAGCAGCATTCTTCGCAGCAATGGCTCCGACGATGGAAATCGCAAGCAGGCAAACAGCCACGCAGTACAGCGGGCGTTTTCGCAGTGGAGCATCACAGGGCAATCAGTGATTGCGGCGCCGGATCGTTCGCGACGATGAGCAGACATGTCAGGTTCCACAGAACGTCGCCTGGACGATTTCACCGGGTGTGGGTGCGGACTCATACTCAGCGAATTCCTGCTGTACCGTGAACGGGCTCTGCAAAACATGGTTGAGGCGGTGAAAGGGTTCAAAGTCTCCCGCATTGCCGGCCTGGATTGCTTCCTCGATGCGATGGTTGCGCGGGATGAACACCGGATTCGTCCGGCGCATCAGAGCAAGGGCGTGGGCTCGGTCGGAAATTTGTACACGGGTCCGCCACTTGTCTAGCCAATCGATGATCGCTGCCGGTTCGTGGAACAGGTCCGTTACGGAATCGTCGTTGCCACTTTCGAGCACGTCGGGAAGGTGGCGGAAGACCAGAGTGAAGTCGGCCTCCCCGTCCGCCATTGCCGTCAACAATGTTTGCACGATGTTCCAGTCATCGGTCGCGCTGCCTTCGATCCCGATCTTTGCATTGAATCGTGTTTGCAGCGAGTTTTGGTGAAGTCCAGGGAAGGCGTCGAGCGCATCCTGCGCCTCGGCGATGGCTTTGTCCTCGTCGTCGTCGAGCAGTGGCAGGAGAGTCTCCGCCAGTCGCATCAGGTTCCAGTGACCCATCGATGCCTGATTCGCGAAGGCATAACGCCCCTGTTGATCGATCGAGCTGAAGTTTTTGGCTGGATCATAGACGTCGAGGAAAGCGCATGGCCCGTAGTCGATGGTCTCGCCCGAGACCGTCATGTTGTCGGTGTTCATCACTCCGTGGATGAATCCAAACTGCATCCAGTGCGCGATGAGTTCGGCCTGACGGTTGATGATTCCGTCGAGCAGTACGCGGTAAGGATTGTCGTCGTGTTGCGCATCGGGATAGTGGCGGGCAATGACATAGTCGGCAAGAACCCGCAGATTGTCTTCATCCCGCCGGGCCGCGAACCACTGAAAACTTCCGACGCGAATGTGGGACTGGGCGACCCGAGTGAAAATTCCACTGGGAGTCATTGCTTCGCGGACCACGTGGTCACCGGTTGCCACTGCGGCCAGCGCACGCGTGGTCGGGACACCGAGCGCAGACATCGCTTCTGAGACAATGTATTCACGCAGGACAGGACCCAGTGCTGACCGCCCGTCTCCGCGACGCGAAAACGGTGTGAGGCCGGGGCCTTTCAGCTGGATGTCGCGGCGGATGCCATCGTCACCGATGACTTCGCCGAGCAGAATAGCTCGGCCGTCGCCGAGTTGCGGCACAAATCCGCCAAACTGGTGACCTGCGTAGGCCATGGCCAGTGGGTCGGAGCCATCCGCGCGCTGGTTGCCTGCAAGGATGGCGAGACCCTCCGGCGAATCCAGCCTGGCGACGTCAATCCCGAGTATGGTTGCCAGGTTATGGTTCAGCTGGATCATGGCCGGCGCGCTCACCGGAGTGGGCTCGACGCGCCTGAAGAAAGCGTCTGGCAGTCGACTGTAGGTATTGTCAAATTGAAAAGGCATGGAGGAACAATCGGCGTGCGGAACAACCAGAAAGCCGAGGCTTAACAGGGTTCAATCAATGAGGCAACACAGTCAGGAGGCCAAACTGCATGAAGTGGCGACGCACCTCGCGCCAGCCGACGTGGAGCGGGCCCTCCTGCAATACCCGCACGGCACACGTCACTGGTATCGATGAATTGACAATCGACGCCGTGGCTGCTTCTCTATGCGCACAATTGGTGAGTGATTCACCTGACGCCGCCGTTCACGAATCCATAGCGCCCATGAATTTCAACAGCCACCTCACCGCCGTTCAAACATTCGAGCCCACTGTGAGAGCGCTTGTTGGCTGGAATGAAGAAGACGCGCGGCAGCGAGCTGCGCGAGCCGGAAATGGTCCGTTGTCCGGTTGGGCGCTTGGAGTCAAAGACATCATTGATGTCGCCGGGCAGTCGACTCAGGGAGGCGTGAACTTTCTACCGGACACTGTCAAACAAGAAAACGCAGAGATCGTCGGACGTCTGGAAGCGCTGGGGGCATACGTGTTTGCAAAAACCGTAACGACGTCTCTCGCCTATTTTGATCCCGGGCCGACCACAAATCCATGGAACGCCGAACACACTCCCGGCGGGTCGAGCAGTGGGTCGGCGGCAGCTGTCGCTGCCGGGATGGTGCGGTTTTCCTTAGGTTCACAAACAATCGGTTCCATTGGCCGTCCCGCCGCGTACTGCGGCGTCGTCGGCTTCAAGCCCACGTATGAACGGATGCGCACGTCGGGGATGATTCCGTTTTCACCCTCGGTGGACACAGCCGGTTTCTTCACGACCAACATGAACGACCTGCAGGTGGTGTGCGGAGCGGTATTTGGCGAACCCGCAGCCCCGGCACCGAAGGCATTGAGAGTTGGTGTGATCGAAGATCTGCTCTGTCCGCCGGCCGACGCCGAGATGATCGAAGCCATTCGCGGAACAGCGGACAAGTTGAATTCGATTGACGGCGCTGTGGTGCAAACCACGACATTTCCGGAGGAAGTACGGAACGCCTACGAGAACCACGTGACGCTGGTGGCCGGTGAGCTGGCGGTTTCACAAGCCGACCTGTATGAGAAATACGGGTCGCAGTACCCTCCCAAATTGCGTGCACTCTTTCTGCGGGGACAGGAAATTAGCGATGCGGATCGCCGAGAGTGCCTGCAGCGACGTGTGGAACTTCACGCCGTGCTGGATGCGATGTTTGATGAATTCGACGTGCTCCTGGCGCCGTCAGCGCCTGGGCCGGCACTGA
>JBDOMX010000826.1:0-5340 GCA_039831615.1 Planctomycetaceae bacterium | reverse complement strand
CGTAAAGGCGTCCTGTTTCTCTACGAGGCTGGCGTTGGAGCCGCCGTTGGCGTGGATCGCGTCGAGTGTTGGCAGGTTGTCGGAGATGATACTCGAAAGTGAGGCCACCTTTTCATTTCGCTGGCGGATCGACTGGATCGAATCGACGTGATTGCTCATCTTCGTGCGCTCTTCGCCGTCGAGCCCCTTGAGGCGTCCAGCTTCCTTTTCGCGCAGGTGTTCCAGAAGCGTATTGTCGGAATCAACGGCACTCGAATTCGTCACCGACTTGAACAGTTCGTCGTACGCGGTCTGAGGGTCGGCGTAACAGAAGTTTCTTTGGTGCTTCGCCGGAGCGGAGAACCCGGAAACGATGCCGGACCGGAATGCAACTGTTCCTGAGCCCGAAGCCAGGGATAACTCGACGTGGCCGAATGGCGACGGAAAAAGGCTGGCCAGCTCGAAATCGACGGTCCGGCGCTTAATCCCGCTGACCACGTTGCGACCTGCCTTGTAGGCGCCCATACAGCCGGAAAACGAATAGTGACCACCGCCGCTCACACACATCGAAATACCGTTAAGAACGGTCATGTTTTCCTTGTGGTCATCCAGCGCCCTCAACCAGTCCGGCCGTTCGTGATTGTCGAGGTCCGCCTCAAAGGCTTCCTTCTTCCTGTCCTTCTGTTTTTGTGCATCAGAGAACGTCGGAAGCGCAAACGTCTGCGGTATGTTTCCGTTCGACTTCCGAATAAAGATGAAGCGGTGCGGATGCTCAGCTGGTCGCTCAGCCGAGAGCAGATGATTGAAGCAGGGCGAGATCGCCATGGCTCCAGCACCGGCTGCAGATGTTGTCAGAAAGCGTCTTCTGGTTGTCATAGTAATTTCCTTATCGCTTTCGACGCAGCTACGCTCGCCAGAGCGTGGATACGTCGCATTTCCCACCGTCCTGCAACGGTGGCTACATTTTCCTTCGATATATAAACGAATCGGATGCCAGCAGTGAAGTGATGACTGCATCAAAGCTGCCACCGCTTTGGATATAGGCTTTGTCAGCATCGATCAGCGTTTTCGAATCGGACAACCCTTCATTACGCCCGAGAAAATAACGGAAGGCGTGTCGAATGATCGACTGCCGAACGCGGTCGGACTTTGCCAGTCGCTCGCACAGATCAATGGCATCGTCAACTTCTCCGTCGAGTGACTCGTCACCGGTGCCGCTGAGATAACCACGAGGGTCGACAGGAAGAGTCTTGTAAAGGGCCACCTGAATGCCTTCCGTCCGTTCGGCCTGTTTCGCGTCCCTGAGCAGGTTTTCGGGATGCTCGATGCGTTCATTCCTGCGAAATCTGCCAAAGTCGTCGTACATCTCAAACGGCAGGCCCAGCGGATTCATCTTTTCGTGACAATTCCAGCAGTAGCTGCTGGCAGTCGCCTTCTTCAGACGCTGGCGGAGTGTTTTGTGATGGTCTCCCGGGACGACCGCATCCACGGTGATCGGCACATCGGGAATCGTACCGGCGAGCAATTTTTCCCGAATCCATTTGCCGCGGCGAACCGGGTCGGTCTCCAGATTCAATGAATGAGCGATCAACCAGGCCGGATGAGTGAGCAGGCCTTTCCTGTTCGGAATCTTCGCCGGCTGATTCGGAGGGTAGTCCCAGTCGAGGTAATCGACGTTGAAATAGGTGGCGACTTCATGGCCGCGCATGACCTGGCCAGTTCGGCCGGTGGCATTCCCTTTGTGCCAGTACGCCATTGGAAGCTCATCGTAGGGAATAGCGTTCGCCTGTCCTCTGCCAAGACGCTCCTCCAGGCTGGCCATCGTTCTTTTGAAACTTCTGACCCAATCTTTGCGGCGACGTTCGTTCGTTTCAAAGTCCGGAAAGACGGTCCCGCGCATCTTCATTCTTTTAATGAACGGCCAGTGCTCGTACAGCTGTTCCTCGGTGAAGTCTTCCCAATCGTATTCTTTGAAGTAGTCGTAAATCGCGCGCAGCCGATCCGTCGCGGCCGTCATTTCCGCGTTGTCGCCGGAGTGATAAACGTAGAACGTCTCCGTGCTCAGCAGCTCTTCGAAGACGTGTTTGTCCTGCTGGAGGATGTGATCGACCAGCATATCAGTCTCGTCAACCAGTCGGCTGACCGTGCCGTCGTGCCTGCCTGCGCCGAATCTCGCATCGTCCTTAAACACAGTCATCGCCTTTGGATAGCCAAAGAACTCTCTGAAGAACCTCAGCTTGCGAATCGGAGTATTGGTAATGCTCGCATTGAATCCGGCTTTCTGGACCGTTTCGTCAATGACGTAATACTGATCGCGCCGCTTGAGCATTCGGGCCACTTCGCGGCGGTAATCTTCACGTGTCCTGAACCGGCCTTCACTGACTGCAGCAACCAATACTGCATCAGGACTGCTGTCGGTCAGAGCGTAAGCGAGTGCGTAACTGGCGTCTCGAGGCGACATCATGCGTCGGCCGTACTCATCGGCAGGGCCCTGGCCGAATTCCGAGCGATAGACGACCTCGGAACTCAAAAGCAATGTCTCGATCAGTTTCGCGATCGCTTCCTGATTGCTTAGGGTTTGCATGTACGATCTGGTCAGCGCGATGTTTTCCTGCGTCTCCTGCTCAGTTGCCTCGCGTTCATAGATTCTGGCAAAGAGTTCGTCCACCAGATTGCCGAGTTGTTCATCGTCCGCCTGCCCCGCCGCCACACGTTCGGCTTTGAATGAAGCTTCCCAGCCAGCCATGCACTTGTCGATAATCTGCCTGTAACGATCACCCTGTTCCCGGTGCTTGCGGATCGACGAGTTGATCACCTGCATTTCGCTGTCAGAGGGCGGCTGATACGGCGGGAGTGCCACATTCTGCTTTTTGACATCTTCATAGATCAGCGACATGTCCCATCTCACGCCCATGATCATCATGAGCATAACCCGCCCTGAAAGCCGCTTCTCATGGACGCCGAAGTTAAACCAGTCCTGCTCGCACTTCTCAATCACTTCTTCGTAGGACACGTCTTCCTGCTTGTATTTTTGAATGCCGCGATAAATGGCCTGAATGTCCTGGCGATCGTATCGCGTTCGCAAAAGTTCCATATTGGTTTGTTTTTGCTTCGGATTCCCCTTTGAATCCAGCGGCACCTGTACCTCGTCGACTTTGGTCCGCACAAACTCCGGCAGCAGAGCTTCGTTTCCTTCCTTGTAGATATCCTGGGTGACGTTTCTGATATAGTCGTTTAAGAAGCGCTCGCGGGATGCGAGGATTTCCCGGTGCGCCAGCTCCGTCTTCATGATGCGATACATCGCCGGATAGTGCGCCTTCATCGCCTGCTCGGACGACATGTAAGCGGCAACCTTCTTCGCGTTGGAAATCATCGTTAGCAGGTGGCCACCGGTCAGCGCAGTCGTGTCGTAATAACGGACCCCGATATTTGTCGGCAGCAGGAATGGGTTAGTGATACTCGCCCGAAGAGTATGGCCGCCAAACCGAGTGCCAAGATTCACGCCATTGTCGCCGATGACGTCCATCCGTTGCCCGTCAATGGTTCGCCCCCCCGGATGATCAATCAGCCGATTGATTGTGGCATCGAAGATAAATTCGCTGATCAGCCATCGGCGGTCGCGAGTGAAGCTTTTCAGGTGCGCGTACTCGCCTGAAAACAGCTTGTCGTGGTCCACGTAGTTGCCGTATTCCGGGCGGCGGAGTTTTTCATCCAGTTTGGACGCGTTCTGCTTCCTGAGTTCCGCCGACGTCCAGGCCACAAACTGAGCCCGCTCGGCTTCTGTCGGCTGGTCTTCCTCTTCAGGAGGCATCAAGCCGAAAAACAGTTGCTCCTGGACTTTGTTCAACAGTTCGAGACGTTCGCTCAGTTGCATCCCGGACAGTACGTCCAACCGTACGTTGCCTTCGCTCGCATCCGCGCTGTGACAGCCGATGCAACGACTCTGAATGACGGACTGAATGTCATCCGGGACGACGAACGAATCCGATGTGTTCTGGCCGCGGGACGTGGCAGTCGACATCCCGACAGCAACAATGAGAAGAACTCTTGACGTCAGCATTTCCATGTCTCTGAGGTGATCGTCGGCAATCCACAGCCTTGCATTTGTAGCCACCGTCGCCAGATGGTGGGGTCACGGTCATCCATGGTCTGGCGACCGTGGTTACGAGGCTTACAGTTCAAGTTCGTAGCCCTTACCCTGACCGCCGCATCCGATAACGGCAAAAGTCGGGCGTTCGTTCGGTGAGTCTGCACGAACGGGTGGAGTGCTGGTAAACGCTCCGAGCGAAGTGGCTGCTGCCAGTGTCGAGGACGTTTTCAGGAAATGACGTCGGTTGACCTGTTGCATAGTTCAATCCCATTAAATCGTTTCGGTTGCAGTAGAAGTCGCGAAGACGTTCGGCGTTGATGGAGGCTTTTTGCGGCGAGTATCGCAAGGGACCACGAGTCCTTCACCTGGCTGCGGCTTCAATGACTTTGCCAACCTCAGACCAGTCGCCTATTTCGACGGCCGTGCTCCTGCCATCGATTAGTTTCGGTTTCGTGATCTTCGGTGCGAGATACGCACTCGGAATCGTGTAGACGAACTGCGGGTCCTCTCCGCCGAAGCGTTTCTTCCAGGAATTTGCGAGGGCCGACATCTGCTCGCCGAAGGTGCCGCCCTGGTCCTTTTCGATTATTGCCGGGCTGCTGAGAAAGATCACGCCTTTGAGGCTAATCGGTGTGAAAGAATGAATCATTACGTTGTAACTTTGGGACGCGACACTGTTGACGTCGCTCGAAAGGGTTGGGTAGCTGCCCCAGGGCGTTCCGTCGGGTACTCTTCGGGTGGCGATCATCTCCGGGATGAATTCGCTCCAGTAGGTCTTCCAGGCCGCGGCGTAGCGTCTCGCGTTAGCGTCGTAGTAGGTGTTTCCCGGCCGTACTCCGGCAAGGTCCTCGTAGTCAGCCACCAGACTCCGGGCGTTTCTGAGACCGTCGACAGGAATCCAGCTTCTCAAATCGGTTAGGTTCCTTGATGGCATGCCCCGGCCCATTGATGTCATGCCGCTCTGCATAAAGATGATGCCTGTGGGACGACCTGTCTTTGCGGCGAGTGTGTTTCCCAGCGCGGCGGCGAGTCCCGTGGCGTCACTCCATTCACTGGCGAAACGGTTTTTCGGTGTTCTCGACACGCAAACCGTGTAGCGCGATGGTGCGTGGTGAGTGAACCGCTTGGCCGTTCGCGTCATCATGCGGACGGGGCAGTCGAGTTGTTCTGTGACGGGGACGTTGAAATCCCCTGGATGAGCAGCCACGAACCCGACGAGGCTGTGAGTTTTTCGTCGATTTGAATTGTGTTTGAAATTGCAGGGAGCAATT
>JBDOMX010000093.1:0-5358 GCA_039831615.1 Planctomycetaceae bacterium | reverse complement strand
CTCATAACTGTAATTCTCCCCGCAGAACAAGCCGAGCTGAAATCAAAACTGCAATTTCTAAGTGCCCGCTATGAATCGCAAATAACACAAAATCCGACACAAGAGAACTGCAGCGGGTACCCCCGATTGTCAGAACGACCAACGCCAACCAGCCCGGCAGCTCCGGATTCCTCGGTTCGGTGTGCCTGGCAAGATCATTCGTCCTGTCGGGCACCGTCCTCCTGATGCTCCTCAAACTGGTACCGCAACTTCTGGATCTCGCGCGTTTGCGCACTCACCGATTGTCTCGTCTTCTCAACCGAATCTTGCAGCCTCGACATTTCCGACGCGAGCTTATCAGTGTCCGGCTGACTGAACAGTGACACAATGATCGCGATGAATATCAGAGTGCCACACCCAAGACTGACCGACGGAACCTCGGACTTGGGCTTCGCTTCTGGATAAGTCGACATCCATCTCCTCGCTATTTACAGTGTGTAGATGATCCGGCAACGACCGAGTTCAATAGTTCGTCCTATTCGACGAGGAATTCAGGATTCGGCCTCATCGGATCGGCACCAACGTGTTTCCGCCAGGCTTTCAGCTTGGCACGCAGTTCGGCGACCTTCGCCGGCTGTTTGACCGACAGGTCGTTTGTTTCACCGAGATCGCTGGCCAGGTTGTAGAGCGACAGCTCACCGGTCTCGAAGGCTTCGATCAGCTTCCAGTCGCCTGCTCGAATCACGCCGGACGGAAAGCTCTGAGGATGCTGGTTGTAGTGCGGGTAGTGCCAGTAAATGGCGTCCCGATCGAGCGAGCCGCCAGTCAACACGGGAACCAGGTTCCGTCCGTCAACGTGTTGATGCGGTCGCAACTTCAGCCCGGCGGCCGCGAGAATCGTGGGATAGAAGTCGGTGCTGATGACCGGCACATGCGACACGCTGCCCGGCTTGGTTTTTCCAGGCCATTTGATAATGACCGGCACACGGATCCCGCCTTCGTAGTTCGACCCCTTATTGGCCCGCAGCGGTGAGTTATCAGTCGCCTTGGCAAAACCTCCGTTGTCGCTGGTGAAGATCACCAGCGTGCGGTCGTCGAGCTTCAGTTGCCGCAACGTCTTCAGCACGCGGCCCACGCTGTCGTCCACACTTTCGACCATCGCGGCATAGGCCGGTTTTCCTTGGCGTTTGCTCTTGGCGACGTCCGCGTAGCGAGCCACCTTGCCGGGCTTGCCTTGCAGCGGCGCGTGAACGGCATAGTGCGACAGCATCAGAAAGAACGGCTTGTCGGCGCTGGCGCGGATGAATCCCTCCGCTTCTTCGGCCAGCCGATCGACAAGATAATCACCCGACTTGCCGGGCAGCGGAGTTTCCTTGTACAGCGTCTGGCCCGTCGTCGGAATCCGCCAGCTGCCTTGGAACGGATAGAAGTAGCTGCCCGGTGCGCCGTAGTCTCGACCGGCGATGTTGACGTCGAACCCCTGATGCTCCGGGTAGTAGTAGGTCTCGGTTCCGAGATGCCATTTGCCCATGAATGCGGTGCGGTAGTCCGCTTCGCGCAGGGCTTCGGCGAGAGTGACTTCTTCCAACGGCAGGTTGGAGACATAGCGACCCTGGCGCAGCTTGTGTCGGGTGCGACTCCAACGCCCCGATGGCAACCACTGCGTGAGCAGCAAGCGTGCCGGATACTTGCCGGTCAGGATCGCTGCCCGTGTGGGCGAGCAGACATTACAGGCGGCGTAGCCATCGGTGAACCGCAGGCCTTCACTGGCTAGCCGGTCGATGTTCGGCGTCCGGTAATACTCACTGCCGTAGCACCCCAGGTCCTTCCAGCCGAGATCGTCGATGAGGATGAGGACGACATTGGTTTGCGGTCCGTCGGCATTGGCAGCCGGCGCGATTTGTGCACAACCGAGAGTCAATGCTGCGAACATGAACAGCTTCGATTTCATCATCTGTCTTTCCCGTACGTGACTTGGCCGGTTTTCTTGTGCGTCCACATGCAGGCCTGCGGATCGAAACGAAACGCGCCTTTGGTCGCAGCCGATTCCGCCCACTTTTTCGGAAGCCACGCGGCCAGTTCCCGAATGGTGCCCTGGTGCTCCTTGCGCGCGGCAAGGTTGTGCCATTCGTGTGGATCACTCTGGTGGTCGTAAAGTTCCTCTCCACCGTCGCGGTAGCGGATGTAGCGATAACGGTCCGAGCGAACGGCCGCGTTGCCCCGTTTGAACTCAATCACCGCCGGGCGTTTCCACTCGGCCTGCGGGTTCCGTAACAATGGAGCCAGGGAAACACCGTCGTGAGCCTCGATGGCTGCCAATCCTGCCAGTTCGTTCAATGTGGGATACAAATCGACCAGGCTGACCGGCCGGTCGCAGACACCCGGTTGATGTCCCGGCGCGCTGATGATCAAGGGGACGCGCGTGGCCTCTTCCCACAAAGTCGTCTTGTGCCAGTGCTGTTTCTCGCCGAGGTGCCAGCCATGGTCGGACCAGAGGACAACGATCGTGTGCTGCGCATACGGACTTTGATCCAAGGCGTCGAGAACGCGCCCGAGTCTTTCGTCGGCGCAGGTGATACTGGCCAGGTACGCTCGAACGGCCTGTTTCCATTTGCCGGCTTGCCGGATGGTCTCAAAATCTTTGCGCCGCGCCTTGGCGAACTTCAAGCCTTGTGTCGGAATGTCATCCAGGTCGTTTTCAGATATTTTCGGCAGCACGATCTCGTTGAGCGGATAGCGGTCGAAGAATCTTTGCGGCACGTACCAGGGCAAGTGCGGCCGGAACAAACCGCAGGCCAGGAAGAATGGTGCTTCCTGTTTTTGCTCCAGAAATTGCACCGCGTAATCCGCCGTCAACGCGTCGTCGTACTGATGTTCGGCAATTCCGAGTGCGCCCCAATCGTTCTCGTGGCCAAGTCCCTTCACGCCGCTGAAAGGAAAACCCGATGGAAACGGGCGGTGGTCTGACCACGGGTAGTTCAGCTTGGAGCCGCGAAACCAGGGGTCTTCGCGAAACGTCAAGCGGCGGAAGTCGTGCCACTGGTTCGGCGGGTGATTGCCCGCCGTGTGATGAAAGATCTTTCCCGCACCGACCACTCGGTAGCCGTGGTTGCGGAAATGCACCGGCATCGTAACCACGTCGGGAACATTCGGCAGCCACCAGTGCCCGTTGTCATACAGGCCCGTCGTGGACGGCCGCAGACCCGTCATGATCGCGGCTCGTGACGGAGCACACTTGGGCGACGCACAATGCGCGTTCGTAAACAGCGTGCCGCGTTTGGCCAACCGGTCGATCGTCGGCGTGTAGACCGTGCCCTCGTAACCGCCCAGACAATGCACCCAGTCTTTCATGTCGTCCACGGCCAGGAACAACACATTGGGTTGGGGCTGCTGACGTTCGGCAGCCTCGGCGGCACCGCACCGCCAACAGATAAACGGCATCAACAGGAACAACAGGATCGAGCACTTCATGTCTTTCTAGATCTTTCCTTGTGCTTGCATTTCCGCGGCCAGTTTCCGTTGATAGCGGGCGTGGGCTTCGCTGTCTTCGCGCGCACGCTCGCTGTAGTAAATGAACCCCAGCGCTCGCCGCGAACGCGTGGCGGATCGGTTGCCGTCGGCCCGGTGGATCGTCAAAGCATCATGGACCAGCAGATCACCAGGCCGGGCCGGGCAGGCGCATTCCAGTGCGCGGTCGGCGTCGGTGGGGTAATCGACAATTCCTTGACTGAAGCCAAGCGTCTGCGTGCGCGCATGCGCACGCAATCCGCGCCCATGCGAACCGCGCACGTAACGGACGCAGCCGTTCTCCTCGTCCACCTCGTCCAGAGCCAACCACATCGTCACCGCTGCACACGGATCGAGCATGAAGTAGTAACCGTCCTGGTGCGGCGGAGTCGGCTGACCAACGCCCGGCGGCTTGTTGAAGTACTGCATGTTCTGCGGCACCACCGGACCGCCAAGCAGCAGTTCGGCGAGTTCGCGGAAACGGCTGCCGGCAAACAGTTCGTCAAACCACGGATCGTGATCGTGCATCCGCTGAATTTGCTTCAACGTCGCTGGATTGTTCTTGTCTTCGTAAAACACGTGTTCCGCCGGCAACCGTGGAACGATGTCCTGAATGAATCGCTCAACGTGTGTCAGCAGTTCATTGAAGTCCTCGCCGCTGACGAACTGCAGCAGGGCTACGAAGCCGGCGGTTTCGAGTTTTCTCAGCCGGTCGGCATCGGAAATGGATCCCGTCATCGCGGTCTCTCCGCGCTGCTGGGCAACACCGATTTCCAGCCGCTGTCCAGCAATCCCGCAAGTTCCCGGATGGCTTGCCCATGTTCGCGATGACCGGCGACATTCCGCGTTTCGTGGGGGTCGGAGTCGTGGTCATACAGTTCGCGAGCCAGGACCTGCTGGGATTTCCATGCACGCCACTCGACGTATCGGTAGCGGTGCGTTCGCACCGCGTAGCCCATGATGTCGCCGTGACCACGATGTCGATGGCCGCTGCGCGCGCGGGGATATTGGCTGAACACAGCTGTTTTCCACGGTCGATCCGGCTGGGCCAGTAGAGGCTTCAGGCTGATGCCTTCCACGTTTTCCGGAGCATCCAAACCGCAAATGTCGGCCAGCGTGGGGTAGACGTCAACAAACTCAACGAGCGCGTTGGTCGTCGTTCCAGCGGGAGATTCTCCAGGAACGGAGACGATCAGAGGCACGCGCGTGGAAAGCTCGTAGTTGTTGGCCTTGGTCCACAGTCCCTGCTCGCCCAGGTGATAGCCATGATCACCCCAGAGTACGACAACCGTATTTCCAGCCAGCTTGAGCCCCGTCAATTCATCAAGTAAACGGCCCACCAATGCGTCGACGTAGCTGACGCAGGCGTAGTAACCGTGCCGCAGCTCACGAACTTTCTGCCTGGTGAGTTTTCCGTCATTCGGAATGTCTTGATAACCCTCGAGTTCCTTCCAGCTACGCGTTGCCAGTTCCGGTGCATCTGTTGGATGTCTGTCGTTGGCTGGCAGCGGAATCCGCGCGCGGTCGTACAAATCCCAGTACTTTTGTGGAGCACAAAACGGCAGATGCGGTTTGCGAAACCCGACCGCGAGAAAGAACGGTTTCCGACTCACATTCAACTCGGACAGCGTCCGTAGTGCCGTCTCGCAGACGATGCCGTCGATGTAGGAGTTGTCGGCAACGTCCGCGGCTTCTGCCGCCGATCGTTTCAGGCCCTTGCCCATCAAATTCTTGGGCAACGCGTACCGCAACTTGGGATCGCGGACAAAATCATACTGCGGCTCAACCGACCACGACGGCGGATCCTGCGATGGCTTGCCGCTACCGTGGTAGATTTTGCCAAGGCTCTGCGTGTGGTAGCCCTTGTTTTTG
>JBDOMX010000730.1:0-23551 GCA_039831615.1 Planctomycetaceae bacterium | reverse complement strand
TTTCGAGCCCTTCCGCGGCTGCTGACGCCGCCAGTACTGTCCAGTCGGGACGTTCTGCTGACACAAGTCCGGTGACCAGGGTCCGATCCGTCTGAGAGTCGTCCACAACCAGGATCGTTGTGCTGGACGCGTCTACCTAGTTTGCCATCAAAGCGCCCTGGCGGTTGTCCAAAAAGAGATCCTGTTACGCGATCAACACTTCATCTGTGGCGAACCTGTCGTTGGTACAACACAATCCGGCTTCTGTTGCAGATTAGCGATTGTTTAGTTCCTCGCAATACAACCGATGTGGCACCGGGACGTCGACGGCGGGAAAACCGGCACGACGGCAGGGTTTTGAGAAGCGGATCCATCCTGACCGGCAGAACGAAACCCTCCTGGTGTGGTGTCGACAGCACAAATCGTTCCGAACATCCGGCCACAGATAGACAGTGCCCATTGGTACGTCACAAAGGATGCTGCCCCTGTCCGGATTTCACTCCGAACAGGGAACCAGGGACCGCATTGACGCGTGGTACAAGGCTGCCGTGGTCGTGCCGCTCACCGCATCGCGAAAATGAACATCTGCCCCTTGTCGACCTCCTGCACAGGCAAAAAAACGGAGCCACTCGGTTGAGTGGCTCCGTGGGGGTGGTTACCGGAGTGTCGTCATCCTGAGTCTGGTGAGAGAGAGCTTGAGAGTATTGGTCTGTGCAGGGCTGATGATCAGGCTTCTGCAGGGCTGACCGGATCAGGTTGTTGCTTTGCGTTGTCGTCCTCTTTTTGTTTCTTCTGCTTCTCAACTCGTTCCTTGAGCCGCTGTGACTGTTTCTTCGCAGCTTTTTTAGCCTTGCGTGCGGTCTGTTTCAGCTCTTTGATCGATTGTTCAACGGGCTGTTGCTTGAATTCCGAACCAGCCGTCCACGCTCCGCACCCCTTCCGGGCAGGAATCGAGTAGCTCTGGTCGATGCTGCGGATGGCGAAGGCAACTTCCTCCAATTCCTCGTTCACAGAGCTGGCGACGACATTGAGTCCCGCTCCAACACCGACGGCCGCCACAGTGCCGACGATCGCAGCTTCGGCGGAAAGCAATACTCCAGCCTCATCATTCCATAGTTCTTTCAACAGTCTCATCTCTCATCTCCTGACAATCTGTTGCGAATCGTTCCGACCCGACAGCGGGTCTGAACAGTCCTGTTAAGCGGACTGAACAGATCGTAAGGCTGAGTGACAAGGTGTTACAATAGGTAAAATAGAGTAAGTGGATGCAATTAGTCTGGCTGGAATAGGAGGGTGTACAAATGCTACGTTGCATCCGCCTCGGCATTCGGCGTTGACTTATCCCAAAATGTGAGGAAAAACAACACGGAGACCGCTGCTGCGAGCCCGGCTGGCAGCAGCCAGAACTGTTTGGCACCGGCAGCCCACCCCTCTTTTGTGGTCGGATCAAGCTCGATGTGTTCTCCCCAGTAGCCGAGGACGTAGTTCCCGACCAGCATGCCCGCGCCGTAGGTGAGCAATCCGACCAGGGCCTGTGCACTGGTCCGGGTTTCGGCCGGAGCTACACGGTCGGTGTACAGCTGGCCGGTAACGAAGAAGAAGTCGTAACAGATACCGTGCAACACGATTCCTGCGATCAGTATCGCGTTCGACGACGGAAACATGGCAAACAGTACGTACCGCACCGCCCATGCGAACATACCGACGAGCAGCATGTACTTCACACCCAGCCTGGCAAGGAAGACTGGCACGAGGGCCATGAAGATAATTTCGCTGACCTGCCCCAGCGCCATGACACCACCGGTTCTGTCGCCGAATGCCATGGCACCCACAAACTCACCGGTTCTGGCGTAGTAAAATGCCAGTGGAATGCAGATGAGAAACGAGCAGACTGCGAACACCAGATAGCTTGGATTCTTCATCAGCTGCAGTGCGTCGAAGCCAAAGAGTTTGACGATGCTTACCGGCTGTCCCTTGCCTTCAGGTGGCGAGGCCGGAAGGGAAAAACTGTAGAGCCCGTAGAGCACGCTCACGACCGCGGCAATCTGAAACTGAATGCTCGAACTCCCTGCCTCTTCGACGCCTGGAAGAATGGGCAGAGCAAACAGTCCGAAGAAGGACTCTGAGATGACGAGCCCACCGACGATCCAGCCGATCGTGCCCCACAGCCGGACTCTTGGGAATTCCAGTTCGATGTCGTCGACATTTTGAAACGTGATTGTGTTGACGAGCGCCAAAGTTGGCATGTAGCAGATGAAAAATGTGAGGAGTCCCCAGAACAGTTTCGTGGGGTCATCGAGCGTACTGACCCACCACAACAGTCCGCCCCCAATCAGATGCAGAATTCCATTCAGATGTTCCTTGTTCATGAGTCGGTCGCCGAGATAGCCGACGATGAGCGGTGCAAACAACGCCGCCCACGTCTGCGTTGCATAGGTGCTTCCGACGATGGTGTTGAGGCCTTTGTGGTCAGCAAACTGCTTGCTGAGGTACGTTCCCATGGTGACAAAAAAGACGCCCCAGACAAAAAACTGGAGGAACATCATGATATTGAGTCGCATTCGCGTGGTCATACTCACGGATTCCTGTAGCTGTGCTGCCGGCCACCGGCAAGTCTGAATTGTCGTGCCGAGATGATATGAATTCTGTTGGAGAACTTACTTCACTGTCGTGCACCTGGACGCCTGTGCGACAACTCAGTGTTTCAGCGCGTCTCACGGAAATGAGGCCCTGTTGCCCATCATCAGGCGGGGGTGATTGTCCCGACCCAGGTGTGCAGACCACTGACGGTTCAGCAGCAGATCATGACAGGCAACGCGGATATGGGCAACCAGACTGATCGCCGGGGAGCGCGATATCGTCCGGTTTCTGAGCAGAACTCATCGCGAACATTCGGGAAGCCGATGCTCCCACTGACCGCCACGACGCCATTCAACCTGTTTTCTGTCGAGTTCGCCGGCCCCGAAATCGTGTCGGCGGGGCAAAGGAATGTCGGTGATGATTTTCGTGGAAACGGTTCTGTGTGCTCGTCACAGAAACCGGGTATCACCCTGCTCCTTCAACAGCTCAAGAATTTCCTTAATTCGTTCTGAGTCGTCGCGGCGGGCAACAAGCGTTGCATCTTTGGTATGCACAATGATGCAGTCTTCGATTCCGAGCGCCGCCACAAGGTGATCATCTGTTGTGCGGATGATGCAGTTTTTTGTATCGACAGAACGAACCAGTCCGTCACTCGTGTTGCCCTGATCGTCCTTTCCCGACAGCCGAGGGACTGCCAGCCAGCTGCCGACGTCGTCCCAGTCAAACGGAGCCCTGATCACACAGACGTCGTCTGCTCGTTCCAGGACAGCTCGGTCGATCGCGATGTTGTTCATCTGCGGGAATTCTTCATCCAGTGCGGTGGAGTAGTCGTCCGAACCAATGGTTGCCGCGAGCCGAATTAGTCGTGCATGCATGTCCGGTTCATACTGCCGAAGCTGATCCAGAATCGTTTCAGCCTTCCAGCAAAAGATCCCGCAATTCCAGTAAAAGTCTCCGGAGTCCATGTATTCCTGAGCGGTTGTCTTTGGTGGCTTTTCACGAAACGACTGCACCTTGAACGAGCTGTCCTCCACTCCCAGCTGGTCGCCGCGTTCGATATACCCGTAGCCTGTGGACGGAAATGTGGGGGGCACGCCAAACAGGACCAGGCGTTGTGCATTTTCTTCCACCAGCGCGACCGCTCGCCGGGCTGCGTTTTGGAATTCTTCTGTCGTTGAGATGACGTGGTCCGCCGGCATCACAAACATGATGCCGGACGGGTCCTGTCGCAGGACATGAATCGCCGCCAATCCGACACACGGCGCCGTATTGCGGGCCGCCGGTTCAACCAGCACGTTTGTGGCAGGGATATCGGGCAACTGCCGCTGAGTTGGTGCGACCTGAGCGTGATTGGTCACTACCCAGGACTGTTGCGAAGCGATCAGACCATGACATCGATCCACCGTTTGCTGGATCATTGTTCGCGTGCCGCACAACTTCAGCAGTTGCTTCGGCATTTGAACTCGACTTTGAGGCCAAAAGCGAGTTCCGCTGCCACCGGCCATGATCACTGCATGAAGCATCGAATTACCTGAGTCTGTCGGTACAGACACTCAGGCGGGACGGGCTTCCTGCCGGTCGTCTGCATGGTGCAAGTTGTTGTTCTAGTACTCGCGACGCTGACGAGAACTGGGAATGCCCATTTTCTTACGGTACTTGGTGATCGTGCGACGAGCCAGCTTCAGTCCCTGTTCGGCGAGCGCGTCGACCAGCGCATCGTCACTGAGTGGCTTCTTTTTATCTTCTCCGTCGATGAGTTCCTGCAGCCTGATTCCAATCGTTTCCCAGGCAATATCTTCGCCACTCGAAGTTTGAGTTCCGTGTTTGAAGAATCGTTTGAGCGGAAACAGGCCTCGCGGCGTCTGAATCCATTTTTCATCGACGGCACGCGATACAGTGGTTACATGCACACCGACTCGATCTGCGATCTGCTGCATCTTGAGAGGAGCAATATGTTCGGGGCCGTTGTCAAGGAAGTCGATTTGATGATTGACAATCTCCTGAGCGACCTTTCGCAGGGTGCTGTAACGCTGCTCAATGGCCTCAATCAACCAGCGGGCAGATTCGACTTTCTTCTTGATCCATTCCCGAGTCTCTGCAGTGGGATTAGCCTGCAGCATTTTCTGGTACCGAGGACTGATGCGAAGCTCTGGCACATATTCGTCGAGCAGTTTGACGACGTATTTGCCGCTTTCGTCTTTTTCCAGTGCAAGGTCGGGTGTGACTCGCTGGACGGGGCGTTGCTCGAAGCCTCGACCGGGATACGGATTCAACGTCTGGATCTGCTCGATGCCAACTTTGATCATGTCCAGGCTGAAGTCGGTCGCCTTTTGAATAAGCGGCAGTCGATTGTAGGCGATGTCTTCCAGGTGATCGCGAATCAGGATCTTCATGACGTCGTGAAACGGCATGTGATCGCGCAGCTGCAGCAGCAGCATCTCCCGATAATCGCGAGCCCCGACGCCCGGTGGATCCAGCTGCTGAATCATGGATAACACAGTTTCAGCCTGTTCCTGAGTCAGATCGTGGCCCCAGGTGCGATTGAACTGTTGAACGATTTCGGCCAGCAGACTTTGCAGTCGACCATTGTGATCGAGATGCTGAACGAGGAATTCCCCGAACTGCCGTTCCGGTCCATCTGCTGTCACGAAGGAGAACTGTTCCATCAGGTATTCATGCAGCGATTGCGGCCTCGCCAGCATGTTTGCCATCGCGTCATGCTGACGATCCATACTGTCGCTGATCTGATTTGATGACGGTCGTGATCCACCAAACCCGACGTTGTCTTCCGGCCACTCAGATGAAATCTCGAGAAGCCGTTCAAAATCAGACTCATTGTTGTTGTCGTTTCCTGCGACAAGTTCTCGCTCTTCGACGTCTTTGGCCAGTTCGCGCCGCTCCTGCGGGTCATCGGATTTGATGACGACATCGCCTTCGGCCACCGGAGCGTCGCGGTCGCGATCGACGACATCCAGCGTTACGTTCTCAACCAGTTCCTGTTCGATGCGTTCATTCAGTGCCATCATATTCAGCTGCAGAATCTCCATTGACTGGATCATCCGTGGAGCCAGCTTCATTTGCTGACTCATCTTCATCTGCTGTGAAATATTCAGATGCATTGTGGAGACGTGTTACTGACGGTTGAGTGGTGCATTCTTAATTTATAAATTTCGCTGGAAGCCGTTGTGTTGTTGCCAAAACGAGTCGGGGGCGCGACCACGAGAACGAGATTTCCTCTATCGATAGACTACTTCACCGGAGGCAAACAGGATGCCAACAGCCCGGGATTCGTGGTGAATGTTGATTTCTGATGTGAAGTTCCATGTGACGTGTCACTCGGGAAGACCGTGAGGCCTGCTGCTGATCGGACTCAGAATTTCTGGCGCCCTTTGAGCGCGTCTGCCAACATCTCTCGATTGGCGAATTCCAAAACGCTCCCCGACGCAATTCCACGGGCAAGTCTTGTAATCGTTACATCATCGTTCTGCAGCAAATTCGTTATGAACAGTGCTGTGCCATCGCCATCAACGGTCGGGTTGGTAGCCATAACCAGTTCAGAGACACCATCCACTCGTACGCGCCGAACGAGTTGATTGATCGTGAGATCCTCCGGACCGATGCCTTCAAGCGGTGCGATCCGACCGCCGAGCACATGGTAAACTCCGTGAAATGCCCCGCTCGATTCCAGGGCCACGACGTCTTTCGGCTGTTCAACGACGCAGACCGAACCACGTTCCCGGCGAGGATCCTTACAGAGCCGGCACACGTCGTGCTCCGTCAGATTGAAGCAGACACTGCAGTGTTTGACATGTTGTTTTACGTGCCGAATCGCGTCGGCAAGACCGTTTGCGTCGGCATTTGAACATGACAGGATGTAATTCGTCAGCCGTTCCGCGGATTTGCGACCGATACCGGGCAATCGCGCAAACTCGTCAATCAGCCGAGCTACACTCGGGCCGTAGGGGTGATCTGAACTGTTCTGATTTCGGCCTGGCATCTTTGCGTTTGTTCCATTCATACGATTCAGCTGTTGAGGCCGAGTTTGGACAGTGCATCATTCAGTCCGGGGATATTCATGTCAGACGTCACCTCTGACATGGCTGCCGCCGCAGCCTCTTTGCCTTTTTGCAACGCCTGATTCGTCGCGGCCGTGACCAGTTCTTCGATCATTTCGCGGTCGCCCGTTTCCATGAGCGATGGTTCAATCGAAACCGACAGGATCTTCATTTCTCCGGTTGCCTCGACTGTCACCATCTCCCCGCCCGAGATTCCCTGTACGCGGATCCCGGCGACCTTTTCTTTGGCCTCAGCCAACCGGCCCTGCATTTCCGACGCCTGTTTCAGCATCGACGCAATGTTTCCAATACCCTTAAGCACAATCAGTTCCTTTGTTGAATCTGAAAATCAGCGAACGATCAGCCAGTCATTCTATCTCCCGTTTGGCGGGTGCATTGATGACTCGGTCTACTGTGGCCCCGAAAACATCCACAACATCCTGAACGAATGCATCCTGATTCGGATCAATATCGTCTCTGACGACAATTGCCGGCGGTCGCGTCTTTTCAGGAAGTGTTGGGCGGTTTCCTGTCGAACCCGGTCGCAGATTGCTCGCGGTCCCCGCCGCATCCGTCGCCGGTGCGGGCTGAGAGACAGTCTTCGCCGCAACGTGGCCAACCGAGATAGTCGCCTGGACCCCAGTCAAATCCTTAATCGACTGCTGAATCGCCGCTCTGTGTTCAGGTCGTTCCAATACCTTCTTTTGAAAATCCAGCGATGAATTCAGGACCAATTCTATCTTGTTTGGCTCAGAAATTGCTAGGCGATCTGTAGCGCGCAGGGCCGCGGCAACCGTAAATGACGAAGCAGAAATGAGTTGCGACAAAATTTCTTCCTCCGATTCGCCGGTAAAAGGCAGCAGCGGAGCCGATTTCGCTTCCGGGATGGGCTCGCCGACGACTTCCGCGGTCAACTCAGGATTTTTTTTTTGCCGGCGCCAGTGGATTCCGCTCCAGCCGCGGCGGGCAGTTCCGGAAGATTTCCGGACAGCAAACTGCTGATCGTGCTGAGATTCTCCAGCAGGGAAATTTGAACCAGTGCCATTTCGAGCAGCGTGCGAGCGAACGTACTGCGCAGAATTCGTCCTTTGGTCTCCGACAGGATTTGAAACGCTGCCATGACGTTTGGCAGTGTGGCTCGCGTGCCCTGCTCCGCAACAGCTGCCCGGCTGCTGTTTGCTACACTGCACAATCCAACAGTCGCTCCACCACTCAGCAAGACCATCATATCGCGCACATAACCAACGCACTGGTCCAGCATTTCTCCAGGCTGGACACCTGCAGCCAGTGCCTCCTCAAGGAGGTTGAGTACTTCGCCGGGCCGCTGCTGAGTGATATTTTCAAACAGCTGGACGAGTAAGTCGTCGCTGGCAGTTCCCAGCATGCGGTGTACGTCGTCGGCTCGGACGGTTCCTTCACTGAAGGCGAGCAGCTGGTCGAACAGCGACTGGCTGTCTCGCATTGATCCGCGAGCACGACGGGCAATCAATTCAATGGCTGCGTCTTCAACCTCGAACCCCTCTGACAAAGCGATCTCTTTGAGTCGCGTGCCGATCGAAGAGTCTTCGATGGTGCTGAAGTCGAATCGCTGACAGCGAGACAGAATTGTGTCAGGAACTTTTTCCGGTTCGGTGGTGCAGAAAACGAATTTGACATTCGGCGGAGGTTCTTCGAGCGTCTTGAGGAGAGCATTGAAGGCCTCGCGCGTTAGCATGTGAACTTCGTCAATGATGTACAGCTTGAAGCGAGTTCTCATCGACCGCACGCCGACGTTAGCACGAATGCTGCGAATATCTTCGATCCGGCGATTCGACGCACCGTCGATCTCCATGACGTCGACATCGCTCCCGGAACTAATACCGTCGCAGATCTCGCAGTCGTTGCAGGGAACACCATCCCGGACGTTGGGACAATTGAGCGCCTTTGCCAGAATGCGAGCTGTGGATGTCTTGCCAACACCTCGCGCTCCGGTGAACAGGTACGCGTGCGCGACACGCTCAGAACGGATCGCATTCTGGAGCGCTTTCGACACGTGTTCCTGTCCCACGACGTCATCGAATGCCTGGGGACGAAAGCGTCGGGCAAGGACGGTATAATGCGAAGCGCTACTCACGAGCAAAAGTCCGGGTGGATCAAATCCTGTTTTGGTCAATCAGCACATATGAGACTGCATTGTGGTCGATTTCCAGGCGATCATCTACTGTTGATCCACCGACCGACCTAATCGTCGGAATTCAGACCTCAAAATGAAGGTTGGTCCGGGAAAATGTCGTCACTGTTGCACTCTGAAATTGAGCAGTGATGATTCGGACATCATGCTTGTCGGACCCTGCCTGCAAGCCGAATCGCTGGAATGCCACATCCTGTCCGGCAGGGGTGACAGGGAATTCCTGAAGTCGCCTGCCCGTGATGTGCGAATCAGCAGTCGATACCACCCAGTCGGGTGGCTACAGCAGAAGATCGATGAGTCCAACTGATCCGGATACGCCAGCCGAACCTGAATTCACCGTCGAACGGTACCTGAGCGGCGTACGAATAGACTCATTTCTGGCAAAGCACCTGAGAAACTACACGAAATGGCGACTCAATCGCATGATCGGTGCCGGTCTCGCTGACGTGAATGGTCTGCCAGCCGACCAGACTCACCGCGTTTCTCGAGGTCAGACGGTCAGAATTCGATTGGTGGAGCCGCCGGATAAGCTGCTGGATCCGGATCCGGCCGAAGTGCGGATCTTGTACGAAGATCCTTGGTTGATGGTCGTGGACAAGCCCGCCGGCATGGTGGCACATCCGGTTGGTGAGTTTCAATCGGGCACTCTGGCAAATCTTCTGCAGCATCATCTCGATCAGCAAACGACATGTCGAGGGCTGATGAGGCCCGGCATTGTGCACCGACTGGACCGAATGACGAGCGGCCTGATGGTTGTGACCAAAGAGCATCATGCACATCGGCTGGTTTCGAAAGATTTTCAGGCGGGCCGAATGGAGAAGTTTTACCTGGCGCTGGTGGAGGGGCGAGTTCCGTTTGATGAACGCGTCATCGAACTGCCTATTGGTCACCGCGTGGGTGGTCGCAGCGTTTTGATGTCGGCCGGGGCTGGTGCCATTCGGCCGCGTTCCGCCAGAACGAAAGTCACCGTGCTGGACAGGCGGGGTTCCATCACGGTGGTCGAATGCCGTCTCGATACCGGGCGCAACCATCAGATCCGGGTCCACATGGCTGAAATCGGACATCCCGTTGTGGGAGATGAATTCTATGGTCCGCATGGTGAGATCCGCAGTCGACCACACGACGAAGGAGGTTCACCAACTTCACGACGGCATGTTTTGCACGCTGCGCGAATTGAATTCAGACATCCAATTCTGAATGAGCCGCTAAGGGCCGTCTCCAGGCCACCCGACGATTTCCTGGGCCAGTTGTAACGGCTGCGTCCCATCGTATTCGCTTGTGCTGCTCAGGGCGCACCAGAATCTTGTTGACGATCTTTACCGTGATCGACTTTGATGATTCCTGACAATGGATGCACGCGCCGGTTTCGTGCTGCCCCCGCCAAATCTCTCGGCGAGCGGGCGAACGTCTGGAAATAGCCCGTCAGTCCCCTCCGGGCGCGAGCAAACTGCTCAGGGCATCGCTCGAAGTGACGTCGTTCGAACATCTCCTGGCGACTGGACACGAAGGTCGTTCTAAATTCCAGGGCGGTTCGCCAGTCGGCCAGCCTTAACCAGGCCGCCCTGCATTACAGCAACGAACCGTGATCGGTCTTCGAGTATCGAAATGTCTTCGATGACATCCCCGGCAACAATGAGGAGATCTGCCAGTTTGCCAACCTCGACTGTGCCGAATTGATCGCCCTGCCCCATAATCTCAGCACCTGTCTTCGTGGCACACGTGATCGTTTCCAGTGGGCTGAGGCCGACATGATTGACGAAGAACGTCAGTTCTTTGGCGTAGTCGCCGTGTGGGTTCCAGGCGAAGCCGTAGTCGCCTCCCATCCCCAGTCGCCCGCCTTCTTTCAATATCCAGCGCGCACTTTCGGCCCCTCCGTCCAGCGTTTCCTGATGACCGTCAATCACTTCCTGAGGCATATTCCATTCGGGGCCATGCTCGATGCTGGCAAGTTCAAACTGGAGTGCAGGCACGACGGGCACATCGCGTTCCAGCAGCAGGTCCATCGTTTCCCGGTCCATGAATGTGCCATGTTCCAGCGAATCGTATCCGGCCAGCAGCGCGTTCCTGATGCCCGCGGTCGCTCGACAGTGGCCGGTGACCTTCATGCCGTGGTTGTGTGCCGTTTGCACGACAGCATGCATTTCGTCGAACGTCATACACAACGTATGGTGGTCATTGACGTTGGGAGCGGCCGCGTCGCCTGTGGGATACGTTTTGACCCATTCCACGCCATCCTTCACCAGCTTGCGTACAGCAGCCCGCGCTTCATCTGGTCCGTTCACCAGCAGCACCAGGCCTTCCATGCCGATGCGTCGAAAGTCGGGGTTCCAGTCCATCAGACCACCAACCCCGCATATTTCCCGTCCGTTCGATGCCAGGCGAGGACCGGGCAACAAGTCTTCCTCGATGGCTTTCTTGAGCCAGTAATCGATGTTGAACAGGCTGCCACCACTCCGCGCAGCCGTGTAACCGCATTCCAGGGCCAGCGTCGCGTTGCCGGACGCCAGGAGGGTGACGTATTCGACGGGGTATTTTAAATCCAGATCTTCGAGTGCTGCGACATTGAAATAAGTGGGATGAAAGTGCGCTTCCACCAGACCCGGCATGATCGTGCCACCAGCAGCATCGATGCTCACCGCACCGGCCGGAACCTCAGGGGCGCCGGAAGTTGTACCCGCATATGTGATGCTCCCGTTTTCGACGACGACCGTTGCATCCGGGACAGGCGTGGTGCCCGTTCCATCGACGAGTTGTCCGTTGTGGATCCATGAGATCCCTTCGGCCGTCTGCATGGGTTGTCTTCTCCTCTCATCGATCGTGCAAAGAGAGGAGTTTGTCGCGTCGGCCGCGAGAAATCAATCAGCCGATCAAACTCAGTTGTTCACTGCGTGATTCATCGTCGGAGCATCATGAGCGCCGAGCTGCTCTGAGTTTACAAACAGATCTAACAGGTGAGGTCGTGGAACCTGACTGCTGATTCGTCGCAGAATCTGTCCGGCCTGCGCTGACGGATGCAATGCGCCGTCGGCGGAAAACCCGACAACGTCGCCAAGTCCGAAAACACCGGGGCACCAGGTTTCAAGGCCGCTGGAACACCATAACTGGCCGTTTTCATCGGCTTCGACATCGATGGCGGACAGATTCAACTGTTCGGTGAACCCGATGGACCGGCGGCAGTCGACCACGTCGGCGTGAGCATTCGACAGTACTCCACCCGCTGGGACCGGACGAGGTTCTGTTAGATTAAATGCGATCTCCACACCCGCGGCTCTGGCCAGTTCGAGCATGGCTGGATCCTGGTGGTCGTGGGCGATGTGACGAGATCGGACTCCGAACAGGCTGAACAGCGCTGCCATGCCGCATCCAAAGCTGTCACCACCCAGCATACAGATCGATTCGGGCAGTATGTGGCCCTCGAAGATCGCTTCAGGACGGTGCAGCGCGACCAGACCCAGAGGTCGATGCATCGCCGTGCGTCGTGTTCCAGTGCCAATGATGATGTGCCGGGCGTTGAGTGTTGATCGATCGCAGGTACGCCCATCCGCGATTGACAACGACTGGCGATCGATGAATCGCGGTTGCCCCATGCGAACGTGGATATTCAGCCTTTGCAGCATGCAGTACAGGTCGTCGGTTTCTTTTGCGATCGCTCCCTTTACCAACTGACGCAGAAGTCGCGGCGAACCTCTGCGCGCCAGCAGTCGGCGGCGACTGTCGCTTTGATCAACGAGTAAATCGGAAACCAGTCGTTTGAGCGCGACGGCGACCAGCCAGGTGGAATGGCTGGATTCGGGAAGCACGGCAGCCGTACTTCTTCCGGATTCGGCGGCCAGACACAGCATTTCGAAGGCGGCTTCGTCATTTCCGATGACGGCGATGTCGTATGGCATGATGTTGACTCCTGACCCCCCTAAAACAAGATCCAATTGGTGTGGCGCGAGGCACGAAAGTGGGGGTCTGGAGAATCTAATCGGCAGTTGCGCGATCGTTCCGAGATCAGAACGCTGGCGATTCAGACAAGATAGATTCATAGTCGGTGAATCTGCCGGTTGTGCTGGAAGAGCCGATCTCGCAGGGTTTTTGGCAGGATCCCTGTCCTCCTCTGTGCGAAAAAGAGCATTCTGAGCCCGAGAATGGGGTTGTTTGAGGATTAATTGATCTGCGGGTTTGGCGTTCGAGGTAACACAAGCCACAGTTGCGCCAAGTTTGTTCGCGCCAATAGGTTCAGTCACGTTTCAGGAGTAGTCGTCCCATGTCTTCCGGCCAGTACAGATTCGATGTCCGACCCGAGGACATCAAACGCAACGTCAGCCTTGCCCTGATGGGATTGGGAGCGGTCATCCTGTTGCTGGTGCTCTCGAAGTCGTGGTACACGGTCGAGGCGAACGAGCAAGCGGTTGTCTTGCGGTTCGGACGTTATCACACCACTGCCAATCCCGGTCTTCATTTCTGCATTCCCTTCGTTGACGCTGTACTGACGGCAGATACTCGCGAACGCATGATTCGGATGCCATTTGGACTGGCCGATGATCGGCCGGCTGTTCGCACGACCGAGCAGGACGTGCTGATGCTCACCGGTGATCTGAACGCGGCCGCTGTTGAATGGACGGTGCAGTGGCAGGTCGCCGACACGCGGCAGTACTTGTTTACATTCCACACAGAAATGGCCGAACAGGAGGAATTTCTCCAGTACATCATTACGGTCGTGGGTCGAACGGTGATGAATCGTCTGATCGGCGACTATTCGATCGACGAGGTCCTGACTGGCAAGCGGATGGAGATTCGCGAAGAGGCTCGTGAGGCGACTCAGGCGATGCTCGACAAGTACGAATGTGGAATTCGGATCACCGACCTGCAACTTCAGCGAGTGACGCCGCCGGAAGAGGTCAAGCCCTCCTTCGCGGCGGTCAACGAAGCTGTGCAGACCCGCGACAAACTTGAGAATGAAGCAAACAAGCAGAGAAACACAATGCTTCCGAAAGCGAAAGCGGACCGCGACAAATCGATTCGAGATGCGGAAGGGTATGCAGCCCGGCGCCGTTCAGAAGTGAATGGTGAAATCGACGCGTTGATGGTGCGGTATGAACAGTTTGCGAAAGCTCCTGAAGAAACCCGTCAGCGGCTGTATTTGGAGTCGATGGAGAAGGTACTTTCGAACGTAAAAAACAAGACCATTATCGATGCCGATATGCAGCAATTACTGCCACTGTTGAATCTTAGTGAAGGGAGCAAATAATGGCTGCGAACTTTTCGGTCAGAGGTACGGCTGCTGTCGTCATTGGATTTCTGGTGCTGATTGTCACCTACAGTTCGATGTTTACCGTCAACGAACGTGAACTTGCCGTCTTGCTGGAATTTGGCAAGCCAATTAAGAACATCAGCGACCCAGGACTCTACTTTAAACTTCCGATGATTCAGGACGTGCGTCGCCTGCCTCGGACCCGTCAGTTCTGGGCGAGCGGTGCTAACGATGTCCTGGTGGATCTGCCGACTAAAGACGGCAAGAAGATCGAGATTGCGATCTGGGCGATCTGGCGGATTACCGATCCGGAGCAATTTGTGAGGATCATGCGGACAGTTGAAAACGCCGAGCAACAGGTTCGTCAGCGAGTTCGGGCCGGCGTACGGGACGTGATCACATCCTATGATCTCGCTGAGGTCGTGCGCAGCTCAGATCGCGAGCTAACGTACTCGTTCGGACTGGAAGACCTTCCTGAAACCGAAGTTGGCGAACTTGATCCAACGGATGATCTGGCGAAAGTAGGCGAACAGGCACAAATTCTGTTCGGTCGTGAAAAGATTATGGAAGAGATTCGGCAGCGGATCGAATCACAGCTCGCCGCTGGCGAAGATGGAGCCGAAGATCGATCAATTGACCGCGGTATCGAACTGGTCGACGTTGGAGTGAGCAACATTGGTTTTGTGAAATCAGTTCAGAAGGCGACCTTTGAGCGGCTGACAGCCTTCATGGAGGCCATCGCTGCCAAATACCACAACCAGGGTGAGCAACGAAAGCAGGAGATCATCAACAAAACCATGGCCGAAGTTGAAAGCATCCTTGGCGAGGGCGTTGAACAAAGTGAGCGTCTTCGGGGTGAGGTGGAAGCAGAAATCATTGAATTGTATGCGACGGCGATTCGCGAAACCGGCGATTTCTATAAATTTCAGCGAACGCTGGAGGTCTATGAAGAATCTCTGGACAGTGACACCCGACTGATTCTGACCACCGACAGCGACCTGTTCCGGATGCTGAAGGACGTGGGTTCGTCAAAGACGGACGACGTATCGTCAGAAGATCTCAACCGCTGACTCGTGGCACACGCTGACTGATACCGGCGACAGCTCTAACTCTGTTGCTGCAAGTAGACTTCTTCGAACGGCTGCACCACAACAAATCCGTCACCGCGAAACAGCATCTGGATCGATTCGCCGCTCGCGCGACCAAAGAAGGTCTTGAGGGAAACATCAGTCTTGAGTTGCGGGCTGAGACTGCCGGACCAGGCAATCGTCGCATTGGGATCTGTGACGACCGGTTGACCGGGACGGACGCGCAGGGTCATGGGCTGGAAATGAGACGTGATCGCGATCATTCCGGTGCCGTCCAGTTTTACGTTGAATAATCCACCAGCCATCAGCCCCGTGACGCGTTTCATCATTTTGATGTCCCACTCAATCTGTGGCTCCATCGCCAGCAGGTCATTGCCGTTCACAAAGATCGACTCATCCTGCAGACTCAGAATGCTGATGCGCTTACCGGAGTCAGCCACATACAGGCGGCCCTGCCCCTCGACTTTGGTCAGTCGAGTGCCTTCCCCGCTGATGGCTTTCTTGAGCAGTCTTCCGACGCCTTTTTCCAGTATTCTTTCCCGGGTGAATTTCATGTCGCCGATGTAAGCAATCATCGCTCCCAGTTTCGTCCACACGATTCCGTCAAGATTCACTTCCATCATGTAGGGGCTCTCCAGTTCGAACAGCCCCTGCCCCTGATCCTTCTGGACAGTGCGGTCAACGAACTCGCGGAGCGAATACCGAGCCGCGTTGGAGTCGTTGTCAAAGGTGTTGTAGGCTGTCCTGACGGAAGAGGCTGAAGTGTCTTCACGAGTCGCGGGGTACGACTCCCCGTCGTCGAATTCCTCTTCGTGGTCTTCGTCGGCATCAGCGATCCCCGGAAAAACGATGTCCTGCTGACACGCCGGACACTTCGCCTGTTGTCCGGAAAATCTGTCGGGCGCACGGAGCTTCTTGCCGCACTTGCAGCGCACTTCGACGGGCATCGCTCTTTCCTCTGTTGCTGGACCAGGCCACTGTTGCAATTCTGAAATCGGACTCGCGCTCGTTTGTGAGCGTGGTGTGCGAATAGGTGGAATGAAGGCACGGCAAAACGTGACCGGTGTTGTGTCGACTGCAGGCGATCGGTTCCAGTCGCCTACGACAGGATAGCGTTGATGACCGTGCCATGCACATCGGTGAGTCGGAAGTCCCGCCCCGCATATCGGTAGGTGAGTTGTTTGTGATCAAGGCCCAGAGCATGCAGCATCGTCGCGTGCAGGTCGTGTACACTGGTGCGGTTTTCCACAGCCGCAAAGCCAAAATCGTCGGTCGCGCCGTAGCACGTCCCGCCGCGGATGCCACCCCCGGCCAGCCACACCGAAAACCCATAGTGGTTGTGGTCACGGCCCAGCCCCGGTTTGTTGTCGCCGACGAGTTCCACAGTGGGTGTTCTTCCGAATTCTCCACCCCACAGAATCAACGTTTCGTCAAAGAGTCCGCGCTGTTTGAGATCCGTCATTAACGCCGCAATGGGACCGTCAATGTCTGCGGACAGCCGAGGAAGATTCTCTGCGATCTTTGTATGCGTGTCCCATGGCTGCCCTGCTCCATGCCAAAGTTGAATGTAGCGGACACCTCTTTCAACCAGGCGTCGGGCAATGAGCGTCTGCCGGCCGTGTGTGGTTTCGCCATACATTTCTTGAATGTGTCGCGGCTCTGAAGTGAGGTCAAATGCCTCGGCGGCAGAGTCCTGCATACGAAATGCAAGCTCGTAGGAATGGATACGAGCGTCGAGGCGGTCGTCCCGCCGGGATTCGCGGTGCTTCAGATTCCAGCGCCGGAGCAGATCCAGCTGTCGACGCTGGTCGGTCGTTGCCACGTTCGGGTGTTCAATATTCTCGATCAGCTTGCTGAGTTCTGAGTGCTGCGTGTCAATGTGAGTGCCCTGATAAGCGCCTGGCAAAAACGCGGCCTGCCAGTTCTCTGAATCCTTAATCGGCAGCCCTTTTGGGCACATGGCGATGAAGCCGGGCAGATTTTCGTTTTCGGTGCCGAGTCCATACAGGACCCAGGCGCCCATGCTGGGTCGCGGTTGAACACTGTCCCCGCAATTCATCAGCATGAGTGATGGTTCGTGATTTGGAACCTGAGCGTACATCGATCGAATCACGGCGATGTCGTCCGCATGAGCGGCTGTCTTTGAAAACAGGTCACTGACCAGCAGGCCGGAATTGCCGTACCGGCGAAATCGAAACGGCGACGGCATGGCAGCTCCCGTACGTCGCTCGGTCGGCTGAGTGGCGGGGACGGGCCTGCCAGCGTACTCCTGCAGAGCTGGTTTGGGATCAAAGGTGTCGACGTGCGACGGTCCACCGTTTAGAAAGAAGTGGATGACATGTTTGGCGCGGCCGAAGCTGTGAGGAAACTTCTGTTGCAGCCGACTGCCACTTGCAGAAGAAGTCGTCTCAGACGCTGCCAGTCGTCCGTCAGCGGCCAGCACGCCCGCGAGTCCAGGTATTCCAAGCCCCATTCCAGACCGGGCCAGCATGCTGCGACGACTCGGCGTACAACCGCGTAGAGTGGTTTGTGGTTCAGTCACAAGCGATTCCTGTCGGATTGAATGCATTCGCGATTTGACTGTCCTCGCCACAGCCTCCACGAAAACTGAAGTGAATTCAGACGATCACGCCGCCTCACTTCATGCTGATTCACCCGCCGCAGGATTGCAAGCGCACGATCTGTTGCGGGGTGGCATGTGGGGCAGATGAAGGTGAAATCGATGCTGTCGGCGTCAAGTTGTGCGTGTGGTCCCGAACTCGCGGGAGCAACCGGCATTCTCACTGGACGGTAGCTGTCGACTCCATCAATAATGAGGAGATGGCACTTCCCGAGTCGCTGAAGCCTCTGAGTTGCTGTGTCCCATGAATCAGTTTGAATCAGTATTAACCTCACGACGTGATTTACTCCGTTGCACCGGTACCGGTCTGGGCATGGTGGCTCTGCCGTCATTGCTTCAGGCAGCTGGCAGCCCTCTTGCTCCGAAGTCGCCACACTTCCAGCCACGCGCCAAACACGTGATCCACATTTATCTCAATGGTGGACCTTCACAGGTGGATACCTGGGATCCCAAACCGGAACTCACTCGATGGGGCGGCAAACGTCTTCCTGTCGGCAACCTGACCACGGAACGTGAAACCGGAGTCGCACTCGCTTCACCGTTCAGGTTCGATCAGTATGGAGAGAGTGGTCTTTGGTGCAGCGAAGTGTTTCAAAAAACGGCCGCCGCCCACGCGGATCGGATCTGTGTCATTCGCTCGATGTATGCGAATACGCCGAATCACGAGCAGAGCATGCGGCTGATGAATACCGGCGACGAACGACTTTCCCGTCCGAGTTATGGATCGTGGCTGACGTACGGACTGGGCTGTGAGAATCAGAATCTGCCCGGGTTCGTGACTCTGTGTCCAGGATTGCCGGTTGCTGATTCATCGAACTGGCGCAGTTCCTTCCTGCCTGGGATTTATCAGGGCACGTATCTGGACACTCGAAAGACCGAAGTGACCGAGCTGATTGCCAACATTCGGAATCCCCGCATCGATCGAATCGCACAGCGCCGGCAGCTCGACCTGTTGTCGGCACTCAACCGGCGTCATCAGGAGACACGCCGCGAAGATGCAGACCTGGAAGCTCGCATTCAGTCCTTCGAGCTGGCCTACCGAATGCAAATGCAGGCCACCGATGCACTGGATGTCACGAATGAGCCCAAAGCCATTCGGGAAATGTACAATGCTGACACGGTTCATGGACGACAGTTACTGATCGCTCGCCGGCTCATTGAACGAGGCGTTCGAGTCGTGCAATGTTATCACGGTGACGTGCAACCCTGGGATTCGCACGGCAACATTGCCAGTGCCCATCGGAAACTGGGCCAGGAAGCAGATGGTCCGATTTCAGCGTTGTTGACCGATTTGGCTCGCTCTGGTTTGCTGGATCAAACTTTGATTGTGTGTGGCGGCGAATTTGGTCGCACGCCTGCCGTGGAAATCCCACTTGGCTCAACTGCTCCGCCAACCGGTCGGGATCACAATCACCACGGATTTACAGTTTGGCTGGCTGGTGGAGGCGTCAAAGGTGGCATGGCCTACGGGAGTACAGACGAGTTCGGATATCAGGCGGTAGAACACCGAGTTCACGTACATGACCTGCACGCCACAATGCTGCACTTGATGGGCTTCGATCACGAACACCTGACTTACCGACATGCCGGCCGGGACTATCGACTGACCGACGTCCATGGCACGGTGGTCAGGGACATCCTCGCGTAATAGTGCCGCCAGCCAGGGTTATTGTATTCGCATCAGCGCACTCCGCGTGCGTATGAACAGTGCTCCATCAGCAATCGCGGGGTTCGCCAGGACAGAGTCCCCCATATCGTTGACGGCGAGGACTTCCAGTTCCGGGCCTTCCCTGAGAACAACAATCTTCCCGTTCGCACTGGCCACATAGATTTTTCCGTCACCGTAGACCGGAGATGCAAAATAGCTGCCTTCGTTCCGAATACGGGCCGGACCGAAGACAGGCGCGCCGTCTTCAGTGTTGAAACACGTGGCGATGCCTCCTTCTTTAATCAACAGCATGCGGTCGTTGACAACGAGCGGTGAAACGATGTGATCGGTATGTTTCGTGGGCTTCTTCCACAGCACGTGTGAGTCGGTCACGTCTCCACGTCCTCCGGCTCTCACCGCCACAATGAATTCGTCCGCTGTGTTTGTTTGCTCAAAGGAGGCACCTGCAAAGTTGTCCGGATGCAGGAAGGCAACATCCAGTTCTTCGCCCTCCAGATCCCCGTCGCGGTCCGCATCGCCCCGTCCAAACGTTTTTTGATAAAAGCTTTCTGGTACGGGACGTGTCCCCACGAATGCCTGAATTTCGTCGCGCGTGATTTTGTCGTCGCTGTTGCCGGTGTCAGCGCGGTCCACGGATGCCAGCCACTGATTGGCAATTCCTCCACTTTGCAAAGAAATATACACAATCCCGTCATGGCACACCGGCGTCGTCTTGATGTTTCTAAGCAGGGTTCGAGCCTTCCACAGACGCTTACCAGTCTGCGGGTCATACCCCACAAGAATTCCGGTGCCACCGACAATCAGTTCGTCACCTGAATCTGTCCGGCAAATGACCGGGTGAGAATAATTGACCGCCATATCGCTGCGGTCATCTTTCCATCGAAGTTCGCCCGTCACTCGGTCGAATGCATAGATGGCCGGGTACAGATCATCGTCCTGAAGAAAGATGACCATATCGTCGTAGAGAACCGGTGACATTCCGGCACCCCACTTGAAAACGAAGTACGGCACAGGCAACGGCCTGTGCCACACGTCTGTACCTGTCTTCGCGTCAACTGCAACCAGACCCAGTGTCCAGAAGTAGAAGTAGACGCGATCGCCGTCAATGGCCGGTGTCGTGGATGCGTAGCTGTTCGTCTCATGGATCTCATCAATGTCGCCGATTGGCCAATGGCGATTCCATAGTTCGTCCCCGGTAACAGCGTCGTATGCGACGAGGCCGATTTCGTTCCCGTCGAAGATCGTTGACGTTACCACTCGACCATCAGCGACCACTGGACAACCGATTCCGTCCCCAAGCGGTGCCTGCCACGCGACGTGTTCTGTCGCGGAGAATTGAATGGGAAGCGAACCCGCGTCGGCGGCGATTCCGGCACAATTCGGACCGCGGAATTGAGGCCAGTCGGCACTGGTTGGTGGCGCGACACTCAAGCACAACAAACAGCAAAGAATCAATCGAATCATGACACATCTCCTCATAGTGTATTATTTAACATCTGAGTCGTTCGAGATCGATGCAGTGACGTCACTGAGAGTTTCAGTGGGGAGACGAGTATGGACCCGCCCGGATTCATTATTCGAGAACAGATTCTTCGGAATACGGGCTTTCATCCTCTTCAAACACGGATCGATCCGACGCAACATCCAGTTCCCAGACTGATTCCAGTCGCGACGTTGGTTCATCATCGAAGGGCAACGACTGCTGGATCGTTTCCGCCTGTGACTCCATGCCGGCATGGCCGTTTGTCGACGAAGATGGAATCCGAAGGATCGCCGGGCAGGGAACGACACGTCCTTTCACCTGCACAGTCAGTTTTGGCCAGGAATGTCCGGTCGTCAGAAAGTGTGCAGACTTCGATTGAACAAGTACAGTGTCACCTGTCATGGCCGGTCCGACGGTCGGATGCCAGTAAACGGCTGTCGGTGCTGCGAGAGTGACAGTGGAATCCGGATACAGCTGATGTTCACTCGACGTAAATCCAATGACATCGGCCTGATCGGCTCGTTGCCATTCACTGGGTCGCCCAAATTTTTCATAGATGCGGTGCACCTTCTTCCACACCTCGCCAAGTTGCGTGCCGTTGCGTGAAAAGTACTGGCCAGTCGCATGCATCAGGACGACCTTCTGATACGCGTCTGCAAGATGATTTGGTATCCTGTCCAGACAGACCGTGCGGCAAACGCCAACATGCAGTCCCCAGCGCCGAGCCATACAGGAAATCACGGCGTAGCGATTGATGGGGTCTTCACCGTACATCCAATGGCGAAATCGTTCATTCCGACCATCGGCGCAGACCTGGATTCTGACTGGCGCCACTGTTCGCTTGATGAGACGGTGGCCGACCTCCCCCGCCACTTCCGCTTCGGTCATTCCGCGGCAGATTCGGTGAGCGGTGGCCTCTACGGCATACGTAACCACTCGTCCAAGCTGTCGGAGTCTCTTGACGTCAAGGTCCGTGAGCGGCAGCCGCAATGCTGCGATTCGTTCCGGAGCACCGACGGTTTCAGCGACACCTGAATCGCTGATGACGCGACGTCCACGGCACAGGTCAGAAATCAGATCCTGATGCGGTTGAAACCATTCACGCTGCTTCAGCTGAAAACCCAGGCCAAATGCTTCACGTTCGAAGATCTGAGCTGAATCGACCGCGTTGGTAGCAAACAGTCGAGCTTCCCGCGTTACAAAGATACTGGTACGGCTGCTGTCCGTTGTACAACGATAGAGGTCAGCACCGGCGGTAAACCACGCGATATTGGTCGGGTCCTGCAGCAGAACAGCATCGGCGTTCGACTGGATCAAAAGATCCTGAATCTGCTGTTGCTTCGCCTCAACGTCTGCGCGTCTCGCACCGTCCTGAACCAGCAGCCGCTGAGGCGACTCATGTCGCTGTGCAGGATGACTCATGAGTACTTCCGGGGCGTATGTCGGGCGAAACCTTGACGAGCGCCATCCCGGTCAGGAACCTGGCCAGCGCAGCAGGCAGACTTACTAAAAAGCATGCTACCGTCAAACCTATGGAACGCCCGAGTAAAAGTGCTGTCAATATACTGATTTTGCCTGTTTGCGGAGCAGGTTGATGTCTGCGACCGTACAGGCTTGTCAAAATTGATTCGATCGGACGGCTTGATACTCCGATCAGACAGGCAATCAGCCAAAGGCATGATCGATTGGCTCGACACGAAACTGATAAAGAAGATCTCATTCGTGACGCGACCGCGCTCGTTGAGCGAGCAGAGATCATTTGTGAAGGATGGTCTGCGGTCATCACCATCGGCTTCTTTCGAGACGGGCGCTGCGCAGTCTATTTCGATCAGGATCCATTTTATCAGTTTGACTGCCGAGGCCTGTTGCGCCGCGCGTTCGATTCCGGCTTGCTGTACCGCAGCCAGGGATCGACGCTGGCTCAAATCAATCGACGCAGAACAACCAGCGGGAACTCCGGAAAAGGAACCGTTATGCTGTGTCGCAGGGATCTGTCGGGTGCCGAGGGGCATCAATTTCGCGAGCGCATGACACTTCATATCAACCGGCTTCACAAATCGATCGAGCTTGGAGAGTATTCCCTGTGTCGAGCCGTCACGTCCGACGGTGAGGTTCCAGCACGAACATTGCCAATGCTCAAAGCTGTGTTGCAGCATGGCTCGCAGTTTATCGCACCTCCAGTCGCTGGACGATGAAGGCACGTCGGATTGTGCGGCGTCAGTAGAGCGGATGAGACTATCTGCAATCTCCGGCCTGGACGCTCCGCAATCGTCTCGGGTGACTTGACTCACAACCCTTAAGGCTTACCGTGTTGCGTGACGGCTGTTGGTCGCACCGCGGTTCTCAAGTCACAGTTCTGGCTGAAGCTTAATGATTTGCACGCTCATTCTTATGAGACATTCACATGCCGTCGGCGAGCACACATGCCGGGATTTCGACCGGCAGCTCACAGATGACGGCATTCAGCTGGCGAATGCCACCGGCAGCCTTCTGAACGAACTGAGAATCGTTCCCGATCTGATCCTGACATCTGCGGCGTCCAGAACTGTACAAACCGGTGAATGCGTGGCTGCACAATTCGAGTCCAGTATTCCGTTAAGCTCCCGCGAGGAGCTCTATCAGGCCGGGCCGTCGGCGTACCTGCCAACAATTCAGTCTGAAGCCGTAC
>JBDOMX010001105.1:0-5372 GCA_039831615.1 Planctomycetaceae bacterium | reverse complement strand
AGTCTTCGTGTCTCACAGACCATTGGATCGCCTGAATGGGTTGTTGTCGCACCGATGTGGGAATTCGCAGTGTCGCTGTTCCTTCCTTATTGGATTTGCCGATCGGGATCACACCCCAGCTCGATTCATCCGGGTAATGCACCATTGTTTTCGACACCAGAACAAGTGGAGAGACTTCGGCACCGTGCACCGGGTGACCGTTCTCGTCCGTCACCGTGACTTCGATCGTATGAAACCTGCGTTCGGCTGCGTCGACAGCCGAACAGGATCCATTTGCCAGAAGCACTGTCGCGGCAAAAAGGATGACAGGCATGGACAGCTGTGGCGGCAACATACAATTGAGGAACACGATCGGTCGAGCCTGCATCATCGAGGAAAATGAACTCCGGCTGTCAATTCCGGGATACTCTAACGGGGCGGTCATGAATTTTCCGCATTGATCGGGCCTCACGGATATCCAGGCTGGTCAGACAGCCTTTTCTCCGGACAATATGCAGTTCAACTTCTGACGGCTCAGATCGCGACCTCCGACGCGATCGAATGGTTCTCCTGCAGGTGAATGACGTGTCCGACGTACTCCAGCTTGGGTCAAAAATCACGGTCCTGCCGGTGATTCATGGCAGCGGTGATTTTGCCATCGAGGTGCGTCGGCTGATGCTCAACCATCAGTTTGACCATTTGGCGGTCCCGTTGCCGCCATCGTTTCGTAACGCTGTGGAAGCTGGCGTGGAACAGCTGCCATCCGTCAGCGCTGTCGTTCAACGGGCCGCCCTGACCGATTTTGACGACAACGATGCGGACATCGATGGGGCCGCGACCTATGTACCAATCGATCCCTGTCAGCCGGTGATTGCAGCCCTGCGGATCGCCGCCCAGGAGCACATCGCTCGAACCTTCATCGACATTGAAGACGACGAGTACGAACCCGCCGCCGACTCGCTGCCCGATGCCTACGCGTTGAAGCAGGTGTCTCCGGAACGTTTTGCCGCGGCCGTCCTGCCGGTTCTGGCTCCTCCGAAACTCGGCCCCCAGACGACTCGAATTCACTGGATGGCCAACGAATTGCATCGCCTGACGAAATCGTACGATTCGGTCCTGTTGGTTTGTGGAATGCGCGAGTGGCCGTGGATCCGCGATGCCTTTCAAACCGTCGTTGATCGCCCGGCCGATCCAGCGGAACCCACTCATCCGGCAGAGCTCTATGCCGTTCAGCCGCAGACGCTGATGTTTATGCTGGGAGAACTGCCATTCATCACTGGTCAGTACGAGCAGGCGCGGGCCAACCTGGATGATGACGAAAACCTGTCGGTCGATGGCGTCAAATCTCTGTTGCTGGCATCACGGGACCGCTATCAACGAGAATTCAAAAACCGAGCTCGTCGCATTACGCCGCAGTTGTTGCGCGTCTGTCTGAAGTACATCCGGAATCTGTCATTGATCGAACGTCGCTTCACGCCGGATCTGTATACTCTGGTGACGGCAACTCGCCAAACAGCCGGCGACCAGTACGCAATCCACCTCGCGGAGACCGCGCGTGAGTATCCGTTTGAGAAGAATTCCGAGATGTCAGTGGTGCAGTTTGGAGTCGATCGGATTCGTCTGCCCGATGAAGATGTGTTGTCCGCCGTGTGTCGATTGCCCGGTCATCCGGTTGTGTGGAGATCGTGCCAGCTGAAGGCTCGGCCGGACAAACGCAGGAAGACTGAATGGAAGAAATCGTGGAATCCTTTCGGCCAGTGCAGCTGGCCGCCGGAAGATGTTGCCATCGAAAGGTTTCGTACGCATGTCAAAGATGTCGCACTGACGCTGCTGGGGAATGAATTCGCCCGAACTGAGAAGTTCACCTCCAGCATCAAGGATGGACTCGACATCCGCGAGACTCTTCGCAACTGGCACACGGGAGAACTTTATGTGCGGGAATTCCCGCCGGCGCGCGGGAACCTTGATTGCGTCGTCATGCTGTTTGATTCTCCGGCCGATCCCCGGGATTACCCGTGGCGCATCACATGGCATGCGGAGCATCATGATGAATCCACGCTGTCCCTGTTCGCAACAGATTTCAATCAGGAACACATCGGGCCCGGGGTCGCCGTGGCTCGCTATGGCGGGTGTATGTTTCTGTTTCCGCCACGCCCTGTGGTTGATGTCTTTCGAGACCCCCAGTTCCACTTCACCGATACGCTGGAAGAACGACTGATCGCCGCCGCCCTGCACTACAGTAATGAAACGCACATTGCGCTGCTCAGCTATTTGCCTCCAGGGGCCGGATGGCGAAGGCTGGCAAAACGCTACAGGAAAAAGATCATCCATGTTCCGCTGAATCGATTTGGCTCGGCGATGATCGATCGAATGCGAACGGTCCATGTGCTCAACGGTCAACATGTCCGCAGCTATGCGGCACAATTCATTCGCGAACCGTAGGAATTGCTCGAGTAATAACTGTCGCGAATTGAATGTAGCCATCACGCTCCGCCGTGATGATCAGCTGCCAAAACAGGACAGTTGTTACTCGAACGGTCCTAAGATCAGTATCAGTGGGATACAAATCATCTGGCGGGCAGCCAACCGACGTGACACGAGTGGTCAGACTGGCGGCTGTGCAGGTCGGAGACAAGTGACTTCACCCGACCGCCTTGGGCTCAAATCAGCACTGGTGTCCCACTCGGCAGGTCGAGGCCGACGCCCGGCGGTCCGTCGAAGTTTTCTTCGACAAAACGGTCCCATGTTTCGCGAGTTTTTTTCGAAACCAGTTCGGACATCGATGCTTCGCAATTCTGGCAGATCATCAGAGGTGACTGCGCCTGGGCGCCGTGCTGGATGACAAGGTCCAGTTCATGGCACAATCCGCCGACCGTATAGCGATGGCACTCAGAACGAGCCCGTGCGCAAATGATACATTCGTCCATGCACTTGCTGAGGACGTCCGACATCTCCGTCAATTCTTCGAATTCATGCTCCCTGCGACTGAGGTACTCCAACAGAAAAGAGTGAATGGCTCGATTCGTTTCGTCTGAACACCGGGAACTCACATCCGTTCGACACGTGCTGCAGATCGCAAACTCGAAGACAGGCTCCGTGCCGACATAACACTTCTGGACAAGGTAGAATTCGCAGTCCTCAAGTTCGCATTTGCAGTCGATGCACTGTGCAAATGGCCCCTCGGAGTACTCCGACCAGAAGAGTTTGGGAACAGGGGTGAACCAGATATGAGGAGGAATCATAATGACAGAGGGATTTAAGGGGGCGAAGTATCCAGGTCAGCGGTGGAATTGTATCGTAGTCGGACACGGCGAAAACAGTGCAGGTGACGCCTGCGTGGCAGATTCTATGGAGGGGTGCCGGAGCCTTTTTCGCACCTGAGCACGACGGTCGCACCGAATTGCCGGAGGGGAAAGTGAAATGCAGAGTCAGGCAACAACGGTCAGCCAGTACCTGGCAGAATTGCCGGACGATCGCCGCGAGATCGTGAAATCCGTGCGTCAGGAGATTCTGAAGAATCTTCCGTCTGGTTACGAGGAGGGGATGCAGTACGGGATGATAGGTTACTACGTGCCTCACAGCCTGTATCCTGCCGGATACCATTGCAATCCGAAACAACCGCTGCCGTTCGCGAATCTGGCGTCTCAAAAGCAATATGTCTCAGTCTATTTGTACTGTGTCTACAGCGACGAAAAACAGGCAGAATGGTTTCGCAGGGCCTGGGAGAAGACCGGCCGGAAACTCAATATGGGCAAGTCCTGTGTCCGGCTTCGCAAACTGGAAGACATTCCGCTGAAAGTCATTGGCCAGGCAGTCAAACGTGTCCCCGTTGCGAAGTTCATTGCCACTTACGAAGCGGCAACAGGTGAACGCCGCACAAAGCAAAGCAAAACAGGAGCGAAAAAGAAGACAGCCCGTAAGAAAGTCACAACCACGAGAAAGCCGGGAGGGAAGAAGAAGGCAACCCGCCCGAAGAAAGCGGTGGAAACAAAGAGTAAGTGACAAAGTGAAGTCTGCGTACTCCATGTGACTGCTTAAAGGACGCACTCAACTCAGCTCTGATTCAATCAGCCTTAATCGGAGAGTCTGGTTCCTCGGTAGAGCCGACGTCACAGATCGTGCTTCGCTACCGGGTTCGGTGGCATTCTCCCTGCCCGTGCAACGCGGTCGATTTGTGGTGTGTGATGCGATACGATCCTGATTCCGTGGCGCGGCAGACAAACGCCACGCCTCGGGCACCGGATGGGCCGCTGTGTTCCACCATCATTTCGGACCGTCAGGCAGACCGTGACTCAGATTCTTCAGTTCGCAATTGTCGCGTCATTGCTCGGTGGCGGATTAGCGTCCGCGGACGCCGCAGGCGAACGTCCGCACGTGCTGTTTATCGCAGTGGACGACCTCAATCACTGGGTCACACATCTCGGGCGTCATCCGCAGGCGAATACACCTCATCAGGATCCGTCCGCGATGTGGGAGACCCCGGCCATCACGACACACGGGTTTAAGAACCATTCCATTCGTACTGAACGCTGGAAATACACTCGGTACGAAAACGGTGACGAAGAACTCTATGACGAAACCACCGACCGCTATGAATGGACAAACCTCGCCGGTGATGTGAAGTACGACCATGTGCGCAGCGAACTGGCCGCGTGGTTGCCGGATGAGAATGCTCCGCCACCACAATCACGTACGAAAAACTAACTGGCCGCAGATCCCGGTCCATTTCCCAGGGAGTCCATCGATGCTGAAGTGTTCTGTCGCTGTCCTCATGCTGTGCGCCGGTACTCTGGCAAATTATGTGCGCGGAGAGGAATCACGCAAACCAGTCCCGCTGATCTTTGACACCGATATCGGCAATGATTGCGATGATGTTCTGGCCCTGGGCATGATTCATGCCCTGCAGTCGCGCGGTGAATGCCGGCTGTTGGCGGTCACGATCACAAAAGATCAGGAACTGGCGGCGCCGTTTGTCGATTGTGTCAACACGTTTTATGGTCGGGGCAGTATCCCGATTGGTGTTTGCCGCAGCGGAATCACAACCGCTGCAGGCAGGTTCAACGGGCTGGCCGACGAGAAGAATGGCGACTCGTGGCGTTATCCTCATGATTTGCAATCCGGGAAAGAGGCACCTGACGCCGTCGATTTGCTCCGCCCGGTCCTGGCAGAAGCGGATGACGGTTCGGTCGTGATCGCTCAGGTTGGATTTTCGACCAACCTTGCCAATCTGCTGACGTCGTCCGCCGATTCGCACTGTCCGATGAATGGTAAGCGTTCACGGCCCGAGGAGGAGCGATTCGGTTTTACGATGTTGAATTGCCTGGCGAACGAACTGTAGTACGGACCGTTTTTGCTGCCGGCACGTTTCGATTACCGTCAGCATGACCTCGACG
>JBDOMX010000505.1:0-5378 GCA_039831615.1 Planctomycetaceae bacterium | reverse complement strand
TGTGACTGTTTTTGCACACGGAGGATCGTCACTTTCGCCAATCGCTGGAATACCTTATTGCAACCTGATTTACGACGGAAACTGGCGCTGTCCAACTAAACAACAGGGCGAAAAAGGGGCGGGTCCTTCCGTGTCAGGAGGCGCCGAGCGGCTCTGCGATGACTACCGGTTGTTGTCACTAAGCACTGGCGAAACAATTACTGTCGCATCTCCGGCACTGCTCTGTAGTTCCAGTTTGGAAGCAGGTCATCGAAAAGGATGTTCAGGTCTTGTTTCATTGCTTCGGTCGCGTTGCGGCCGGTTTCATAGGCTCAGCGAATGACGTTGACTGTCGTTGTCAGGCCCGTCGATGTGGCGGCGCGTCGCATTAGACACACGACGGTATCCAGTGTGTCAAACAGCATGCCGCGGCACGCACGACCCAGGTGAGGAACGAAGCGACGTTCGATGGGATTATACTTCGAACAGTACGGTGGATAATGCGCGACGCGAATCTCAATACCGATGCGATTGGCGAGTTGTTGCAGGCAATCAAAAGCCCGCTCACACGCGACCAGGACCGCCGTGCGGAACGACTGTGTGGAATAGTAGTCATTTACCTCGCGTGTTGTTGCCGTATCGCGGTAGTGCTCCATCGCGTGATCATCCATGTCTTCCTGTGGATTGAAGACATGATCAGTATCCCTCCCGCCGAAAGTGTGAAGGACAGCCTGAGCCTTTGGGCCGATCATAATAATCCGATTCTTGCCGTGGTGTTCGGTCTTGTGTCTGCCGGGGCGATAGACCCATACATCTTCTTCCGCGTCAATGTCGCACCACCGCAGGCGAACAGCTTCGCCGGGCCTTGCGCCTGTAAATAGCATGAACTGAATCAGTCCCCAAACCGGCCGGCTCACGTACGGCTTGACCGCGTGGATTCGCAGTTCGGAAACCGGCTCAACAGGAGCAGTTTCCTTCGCCGCGGTCCGGCCAGCCTGGAGTCCCGCTACGGTTTGCAGTCCCCGAAGCGTAGACTCCGGTACGATCCGTTCCGACACGCCCCATTTGAAGACCCTGCGGATCCGATTTATCCGCGCGTTAATGGTGGATCGAGCCAGACCATCATCAACCATTGCCTGTTGAACGGACTTCAGCAGCTTGGGACCGAACTGGTCGACAGAGAGATTGCCATACATCTTGCACAGTCGTCGGAGAGCGACTTTGACGTTCTCAGCCTCGCCGGTTGGCCTTCCGTCCTTGCGGTAATGAAACAGTGGCAAACTCCATGAATCGGCTTGCAAGCTGCAGTAACGATATCTGCCGATCGGTTGCCTCGGCTGATATGGCTTCGGACTGAGTCGTCGCCAACCATGCTTCAAAGCGGTCCCGGCTTTCGCGTGTTCCGTATCGCCCGAACCAGTAGCACTTCCCGTTGTGGCGGCAGTAGGCGGAACCCCGTTTGTGGCGTTTGAGCGACAGCATTTCATCCTCCATTTGTTGAGACAAAGTGAAGGCGCGCCGCGCTTTGCGCCGCGCTTCACATTTTTGGCTCACAACTCAGAGGAGAGCTGGTTTCCCTAAGTCAGGGAAAGCCTTGAGGTTGTATCCGAAGCGGCTGGCGGGAATCGAACCCGCATTTCAAGCTTGGGAAGCTGGCGTGTTACCACTACACCACAGCCGCGATCTCACGGAACACCGCACGAAACACAGTGTATTTCGGCGTTTGCGGCATTGCAATTGAGTGCATCCAAATGCACTCATCGGCAGGCATAATCACCCCGAAGTGGTGAGTCGTGAATCACAACATCAGCGAGACTCACGAATTCCGACCGCGCCATTGTCAGATTCCGAGGAACACCCGCGGTGCAGCCGGCTTCTACATCGAACGTTGACGGGAAGACATCCACTTCTGCCAGAACCCCATTCGCCACCGTATTGAAGTCACCGCTCGAAAAGCCATAGGAGGCCACATCGAACGTCGAGACTTCGTTTCCGAAAATATCGAACGTGGTTGCCTGGCCCAATTCTTTGAAGTCCAGGATGAATGTCAGAATATCGGCTTCATGACTTCCGCCATTCGTCCGGAGTAATCTTGGGGGTTTGAATCTTGTTCCCACGCTCCGGACTGGGAACACCTGGCCTCGAAACTCTGCATCGAGGCCAGCACATACAGACGTCTGTGATTTCGCAGCGAGGCGGAGCTTCGGGGATATGCGGTCCCAAACCGGAGTCCGGGACCGAGGAAAATGCTCGCGTGAGCGTGGCTCAATGAGTTTGGTGTGCTGATCACTCTGACGCTGTCTGTTTTCGCTTTCGTCTGCGGTAGCCGGTCAGACCACAGGCTCCGATGCAGGCAAAGGCGAGGGCAAGTGAGCTGGGTTCAGGAACAACTGCTGTCAGCGTTCGGTTTCGACCGATGACACCAGCCAGTTATCTGTTTGTTATCATCAGGCAGACATAAGTGCTCGGTCACCACGAAAAAATTTCGGCGTCATGTCAGTCCAAGTGCCTGTTGTTCCGACGGGTGAATGACGGCACCTAATTCCTCCAGGATCCGGGTGGCCTGCTTACGGTCCGCGGCGGCAGTTTGGGGGTTGATGGCGGACTTGTCCAGCAGGGCGCGGGCGAGTTCGCCACGTGCCCCCGACTGTTCGGCGGTCCGAATCGCTTTGTTGAAGAACTTGATGCCCCTTGCGGTTTTCCCGCAGGCGACAGCCGCACGACCCGAGATGCGATAAGCATGCGCACGAATGTTGACGAACACCCACGCGACCACTCTTGCCCGTCTCGCTGCGCGGTGAACCTGGGTTCGTGTGATTTTGTCGACGGACGCCGGACCCTTCGCCCAGTGTTGACCCAAAATTGCCTCTGCCAGCAACGGGAACGTCGCCATGGCAAATTCGAAATAGAACCAGTCCTGACGCATCGTTTGCGCAGCCCGTTCAAGCGTCCGACGCGCAGCGAAGTGATCAGCGCACTGAAGCTGGACTCGTCCCATCTCCTGGTAAGCAACCGTGCGAGTCAAGGCGCCGTTGTCCGTGGCGTTTTCAAGGTGTTCGATCGCCGTGCGGCCCAGTCCCAGTGCTTCCTCAAAGCAGCCACTGCGCGACAATCCGTCGGCCAATCCGTAGTTCGCCCATGCGGACAGGTAGGTGTCACCCATCCTGGCACCCGTCTGCTGCTCGAAGCGAGCCCACTCCACAATCTGACGGGCATCGCCGCGCTGCGAAGCGATGTGTCGCAACATGTGGAACGAAAAGCCGTAGTGCCAGTCCTGCGTTCGTTCCAGAATCGGCAGACACTCACGAAGCAATCGTTCGGCCTCGTCGAGCCGGCCTTCGTAAAAGCAACAGCTCCCCACGTTTTGGGCTGTCAACGCCTGGACGAATGTGGAACCACAATCGTTCGCATCATTCTGGCCCAGTTTGGCGTAGTGCCGTCCCATCCACGTCAATCCGGACAACGACAGATTGAAACCGTATTTGGAATACCCCAACGCTCTGGCCGCCCGATTGCCGGAGCGTTTTGCGACAACAGCATTGCGTAGAGACGCGTAGACGTATGCGATCAGATCAAAATCGACCACGATCATGCAATACACAAAATAAATCCTGGACGCCAGATCCTGCTCTCGTCGGCGTTGCGGCGAACCTGGCGTCAGAGAGACCCACGCAGGGATCACATGAAACTGCAGCGCGGACGCGCACATTCGAAACATCGCGCCCAACAGACCGTGAGGTTGCGTTTCTCCCACATGGGCCAACGCCAGATCCAGTTGTTGTTTCGCATCAAAGGATCGACCCAGCTTCTGGTAGACCTTGCCCAGTCCAAAACATGCCTGGCTGCTGCGGAACGTGTCCGGGGAACACTCAACCGACTGCTTGTAGTGCGGGATACTCTCTTCGACCTGGCTCGTTCCCGCGTGCGCTTCGGCCAGAGCGAATTGCAATTCGTACACATTGCCGGCATGAGGCTCCGCTGTTTCAACCTGCTCCGCCTTGTCCAGCAGCAGGACGGCATCATCGTAAGCGTATGAATCAAGTGCCTGCTGACCAGCGCGCCAGAGATAGTCGTACGCCTTGCGGTGGATTCCGGCGGCGTGGAAGTGCTCGGCGAGCGTTGCCAGCGTGACCGATTTGCCGTCAGCCAGTGCCCTCTCCAGAGCCTCCCCCACGCGCTCGTGCAATCCCTGACGGCGAGACGGTGAGAGTTGTTCCACGGTCACTTCACGCAGCAGGTCATGTGTGAACTCCACCCGTTTGACCTGGCCGGTCTCCTGCAGAATGTTTCGTGCCAGCAGCTCGTCGAGCGCATCGAGGAATTCGAACCCGTCGCTGCTCGCCAGCGACTCTTTGAGCAAGTCCACATCAACCACACTGCCGATCACAGCAGCGACTGCCAACACTTTCTTCGTGGGGCCAGGCAGACTCCGAATTCTCGCTCGCAGCGATTCTCCCACGCTTGCCGGGAGCAATGCGGAATCGTCATCTGCCGTTTCCCGCAACTGCCAGACACCGTCTCGTCGTTCAAGCTGGTTGTGGAGTTGCCACTCCTTGACCGACTGAGTTATGTAGAAGGGATTTCCGGCACAGATTCGCAGAGTCTGCTGCACCAGCGATTCGCCGATCTCCGTTGGCAATGCGGTGACCAGTGTGGCGATCAATTCCCGGGTTGCTTCCGGGTCGAATTCCTGAAGAGCGATCTGACGTCCCGCCGACAGCGAGGCCATGAATTCATCGGTGGCAGCGTACTGGCTGCCGACGCGTGACGTGCCGCACAGGAACAACCGTGGCGGCGACTGACCATGGGCCACTGCCTCTCGACGGGCTGTCTCCAACGCGCTCGCGAGGTGTCGCAGCAGATGCAATGTGCTCTGATCGGCCCAGTGCAGGTCTTCCAGCAGCAGGCACGTCGGCTGCACTTTCGCCAGTTCGATGAAGAATGAAGCGACGGCCCGGAAGATGTAATCCGACTCTTCCGCAACATCTGGCTGCCGAAACGCTTCACCCGCAAGGAAATGACGCAGTTCCGGACCGATCCGCAGCAGTTCCGGTGCGTAGTCGTGGACGACTCGATCAATACGGCCCGTTGAATCGCCAGCCTGCACCAGGGTCGTCGAAGCCAGCAGGTGATCGTCGACCGACGAGTCCGACTTGCGGACGAATTGTTCCTGCTCCAGCAGCAGTTGTTTTACAATCTCTACGAAAGGCTGAAAAGGGGACAGGTTTCCGTCAAAGCAGCGGCCCTCGTAAATCCTCGCACGTTCGACCAGTCCCAGAACAAGCGACCCACTGAGCGGGTTTTTCGAACGGAATTTGCGCAGCGTATCGCGGTCGGCGATGCGAAATCGTCGGTGCTTCGTCGAGAATGTTTCTGCGGCATGGTTCGTCATTTCTTCG
>JBDOMX010000918.1:0-5395 GCA_039831615.1 Planctomycetaceae bacterium | reverse complement strand
CCGTTCGACCCATGACAAGTGTCGTGCTGTTTAGTCTGGGATTCGGACCCGCGGGAGAAACCATCGCGCCATTCGTGGCTGACGCAGCGGCCAATGCTGTGGTCCATGTGGTGGCCGATGTGGCCGGAGGTGCGACCGCGGCAGTCGCCGGCGATGCCGCAGTGGGAGCAGCCGGCAAAGGAGCCGGAATGCTGCAGGCCTGGTTCCATAAGCTAAACGGTCGATATACGGAACGCCGCGTGAACTGGCTGACCGGTTTGATTCGCAGTGAAATGCTGGGCACTCTGCCGGAAGATCTGCAGCGGGCCGCTGCGATTGCAGAAACCGTGGAATGGAACAACGTGACCGAATCATTAACGTGGATCGATCAACTGTTGCAGGAGACACATGAGTGAACCTTCCGCCGACATCGACTGCAACGTCTGCTGGACGTGCCGCTCAGGACGGACAACCGGTCCGTTCAACCGGTCCCTCCGGGAACCTCGAACATATCGCGCTGCTGGCCAGGATTGATGACCTGACAGAACGATTGAACCGGTGGGTCGGCGATTCGCCGGAATGGGGTCCCGCCCGACGAGCACGGTCGCTGGTGTCACGATTGTTGCAGCGAGTCGATGCCGTCCGCTTTCGACTGGAGTCGCCACTCGTGGTGGCGACGTTTGGTGGCACGGGAACCGGGAAGAGCTCGCTGGTCAACGCCCTTGCCGGCGAAGAAGTGACACGATCCGGCCGTCAAAGGCCCACGACAACCAGGCCGGTCCTGCTGATCCATCCTGACCTGGAACCGGAAACACTGGGCATCGATCTCTCTCAGTTCAGCATTCGCAAGGTCGATGCACCGCTGCTCCGCGACATTGTCCTGATCGATTGCCCGGATCCGGACACCAGCGAAACGGCAGCCATGGGCAGTAATCTGGCCGTGCTCAGGAATCTGCTGCCACAGTGTGACGTACTCCTCTATACGTCGACGCAACAAAAATATCGCAGCGCCAGGATTGGTGATGAGCTTGCTGATGCTGCCAGCGGTTGCCGCCTGGTGTTTGTGCAGACACATGCGGATTTGGACGAAGATATCCGCGACGACTGGACGAACTGCCTGTCGCAGGATTATGACGTTCCGGAAATGTTCTTCGTGAATTCGCTGGAAGCCTTCGCTGACCAACAGGAAGGTCGTCCGCCGCGGGGAGAATTCGGTCGGCTCACACGGCTGCTGGCCGAGCAACTGGATACATCGCGACGAGTGGAAATTCGGCGCGCCAATTTGATTGAACTGCTTCAGGAAGCCCTGACCGAATGCCGGTCGGAATACGATTCCACATTGCCCGCCGTCCGGCAGCTGCAGGACGCGTTGGACACGCAGCGCGAAGGACTCAGGGAGTCGCTCACACGGCAACTGACCGACGAACTGTTGGTGAACCGAAATCTCTGGGAACGTCGGTTGCTCACCGCGATTACCGACCGCTGGGGTTTCAGTCCTTTTTCTGCCGTGCTGCGACTCTACAACGGCCTGGGTGCCTTCATTGCGTCGTTTACCTTCTTTCGAGCTCGCACCTCGGCGCAAATGGCAATTGTCGGCGCTGTGCAGGGAGCACGCTGGGTTAAATCGCGAGCTGAAGAACAAAACGCGGAATCGCGACTCGATCGACTGTCGTCGTTCGGAATCAGCGACCAGCAACTGCAGGAATCACGAGTGGTCGTGTCAGGCTATGTGCAATCGGCACAGATTGATCTGGACTCCCATGCACGGTCAGGCGATTTGACCGCCCTGCGGCAAACGGCTGCATCACTGGAAGGAGAATTCCTCGGCGATGCGCGTCGGGCAGTGGACACGGTGATTGACGATGTGGCCGCCCGCCACTCAGGTGTGTTCCGTCGGGCCATCTACGAGTTGTTATTCCTGGCCTATGTCATTTTCCTGCTGGGTCGAGTGGGGCACAATTTCTTCTGGAGTTCTTTTCTTGCTCCCCTGCTGGGCAACGGCAGGGGACCGGAACCTTTGTTGTCCGTTGATTTTTATATCCCGGCCCTGCTGTTTCTGATCATCTGGTCGGTCGTGCTGGTCGTCATGTTTGCCGCCGGTCTGCGGCGGAGCCTCCGTCGTCACGTGCGAGGTTTCGCCGAATCGATGGCTGGCTCCAAGTTGATGCACGGTCTGTTTCCGTCGCTGGAAACCGCCTGTCACCGCATTGACATAGACAGCGACGAACTCTCACAACTCCTCGACGACACACAGTCATTCCGCCGCAGTCTGGCCGGTATCTCACCAGCACTGGGCGGCCGTCGGGGAGCGTAGTGGTTCGGCAACGCAAAAACTTCGGGTGCCACTGGCTCCGCCAGTGCTTCCCAGGTGACATCGCGGTTTGGACTTACACTGGCAAAGCCAGTGGCACACAACCCAAAAGTTAACCATTGGCAGAACAGTAGTCGGTCGACAACCCGGCTTCCGCAGCCGATCCGTTGAGTTATGACATGCAGCTGCGGAAATTCGTGATATCCCGCTCACCGTCCGAAATGATCGCCGACTAATCAGAATCTACTGGTTTGCCAAAGCTGAAGTTGAGGGTAGCCGGATTCGCCAGAATTCGGGTTGCTCGGTCGTGCCCTGACGTCTGGCGACTCCAGCTACGGGCGAATCCCGATCTTTGTTGCCGGCGGTGTGCTTCCCTTCTCCCGTTGCCGGGAGAAGGTGACCGAAGGTCGGATGAGGGCCCCGGCCGGAAATTCGTGACATTCTACTCAGCGTCCGAATAGATCGCCTACTGATTGGTGTCTCCCTTCCTGCCAGCCAGTTACTCAGGCCATCTCACGCCCAAAACAACTCGCCGTTCACTCCTGAAATCGTCAACCGCCGCTGGAGGGCCCCTGCTGCCGCTGGGAACGCGCACCGAGAACCTGCAGTCCTGTGCGTCAATCTGAGCATTTGCTGTGGCTGTGGAGACGGCGTCGCGCAAGCGTGACCGATCAATGCCTGCGTGCAGCACAAAGCGACCTTCCCACGCAGGCACACCGGCAAATTCGGCAGCAGCAGGATTCGTGTGCGGCAGGATTTGCGGATTCGATCATCGGTTAACGGGCGTGCGAATACGAATTCGCGGTATCGGCGGAAATAAGCTGGTGTGACGCGGACCTCTGCGTTGACGACGAAGTTGCCTCGGTGTTATCCATCAACTTCCCGCTTCAAATTCTACCGAACCCACACCTTTCACAGTCCGCGTCATCAGATGTTCTTCCCGCGAGTCCCGCAAACTCCGAAGGGGATTACAGCGCCGAGAATCATTTGCGTGTTTACGCTCTTGATGACCGGCCTTGTAGCGGCGGATTCCTGCGCCCAGGGTACTCCGGTCTACCAATCCGTGGTCTTGAATGGTACGCAACCACAGCAGCATGGTCAGCCGGTCTGGTTGCCCCGTCTTAGACAGGTTAAACAAGGCAGACGACTGCAGCACAACAGTACGCGTTCCGACGCAGCCGTTGCTCATTCTGCCGTTGCTCAACAGTCAGCCGACAGCCGCAAGCGGCAGATTGTGCCGTGGTGGCATGGCGAGGTCACACGATCGGTTCGCCACGGTGTACCGCGACGCGACATCAATCTTGACTCAATTATTCTCACCGCACTGGCATGCTCGGAGGAAGTTCGCTCGGTCAACCTGATCGCCCCAATTCAGCACACTGCAATCGGCGAAGAAGTGGCGGAATTTGACTGGACTGCGTTTCTGGATCAGGACTACGACGACACGAGTGTACCGGTGCGGGGTCCGTTGACGGCCGGTCCAGGAGTCACGAGGTTTCGAGACAACAGGCTTGTCGGACGCGCGGGCGTCCGACGACGAGTACAGTCGGGGGGCCAGCTGGAAGCCTTCCACGAAATCGGGTACCAGGACAACAATTCGACGTTCCTGGATCCGACTCAGCAGGCAACTTCACAGCTGGAACTCAGTTTCACCCAGCCACTGCTGAATGGCAGTGGAGTCGCCTACAATCAAAGTCGGATCGTGCTCGCGGCCCTGAACACTCGACAGGCCGAGGCCGAATCCGTCGGCAAGCTGCAGGATCATCTGCTCGCCGTATCGGATGCATACTGGAATCTGTACCGAAATCGCTGTCGCTATCTGCAGCGGCAAAAACATCTGGCGAAAGCCAAAAAGTTGCTTCGCCTGCTGCAGTCCCGCAAGCAACTCGACATCAGAGAATTGCAGATCGCTCGCGGCACTTCGGTGGTTGCGGAACGCGGGGCTGTTCTGATCCGCGTCGATGCCGACCTGCGAAACAGTCAGGCGCAGCTGCGCGGACTTGTCAACGATCCGGGCTGGCCGCCAGGTTTGGTTGAAGTCATTCCAAATGAGCCGAGTCACGTCAGTGACATCTCTCCCAACGCTGCGTCCGCCTTTCAGTTGATGATGACAAACAGTCCCGAGATCCGAGGCGCGAGCGAGGCCGTGCAGGCCGCTTCAACACGCGCACACGTGGCAGATCATGAACTCATGCCAAAACTGGACCTGCTCCTGAGAACTTACGTGACAGGCCTGAGGGGCAGCACGGAATTCGGTCAGGCATGGGTAGCGCAATTCAACGAGGGGGAACCAAGTTACGCCATCGGGCTGCGGTTCGAGGTGCCCCTGGGCCGGCGTGCTGCGGTCTCGCGTCGAACGCGTCGTGTCCTGGAGCTGAATCAGGCAATGCATCAACTTCAGGCACTCATCCACAGGACGGCTGCAGAAGTTGAAGTGGCCATCAGGAATATTGAGACGTCGCTGAAAGAGGTCGAACGCCGGCAAGTCGCCATGGATGCCTTACAGAAGCAAATTGAGGCACTCAGTGCTCGCTGGGAAGCGCCGGGACAGGATATTTCGCTGCTGATCACGCAGCTGCTGGACGCACAGGATTTCCTGGTGCGACAGGAGGAAACTCTGGTCATGGCACGTGTTGACAACCAGCGTAGCTGGTCGCAGTTCAAACGCATCACGGGGACTTTGATGTGTCGGACACCTGTCCGGAGCGGACCCGCCACCTTCAGGGGGCAAGACGCCGAATCAGGCGAGACTGTTCAGGCACGACGTGTCGCGGCAAACGCTGTGGCGGACGCTCCGACACGACACATCATGACTGCCGACAAACCGTCGAGGAGACCTGCTGGTTTTCTGCGGAAGACGGGCCTGCGGTTCCGATCACTGTTTGCTGGATTTCGCAGGGAATAAGAATTCTCCTGCGCGTCTGTGTCTGGCTTCGTCTACCGCACGACGCAGGCTGCCCGTATGGCCGGCCGCCGGGGAGTGTAGGCAGACGAGCGGCTGATGAATTCGTGCTGCTTCCCTTCTCCCGTCGCCGGGAGAAGGTGGCCGCAGGCCGGATGAGGGCCCCGCCGGAAATTCGTGACATCCCGCTCGCTGTCCGATAT
>JBDOMX010000481.1:0-5403 GCA_039831615.1 Planctomycetaceae bacterium | reverse complement strand
TGCCGCTGTTTGAATCAAATCAGCCCACACAGTAGCCCATTGAACCCGCTCCGGTCCCTTGCGCTCGCGATCGAGAATGTTGCGGCGGCGATGGAGGTTGGCGAGTAACATGACTTCGGTCGCGCCGCCAATTTTTCTCTTCAGCTAATTCTGTTCTTGTTCTCAGGGTTAGCCAAATCCACCGAAATATGTGATTCCGGTGCTTGATCGTCCGTCCAAATCCACCGTCTCGCCAGGACTCCTGACATGCGAACCTCATGCTGCTGGGCCGTGATCATCCTGCTGTTTGCTGCTTCTCCTGCGTATGCGGGCGACGACCAATCAACACCGGCCCGTGTGACACCGCTTTTTCCTGTTGAAAAACAGTGGGAACCCAGCGCCGTACCGGACCGCATCGTGCTGAGCTGGAGCGATGACCCGGCGACGACGATGTCGGTCACGTGGCGCACCGACACCTCCGTCCGGCGGGCCATCGCAGAGATTGCTCCGGCAGAAGGCGGTCCGAAGTTCGTCGACCAGAGAAAACCGAGGCCCGCAGAATCGCAGTCGTTAGACACGGATCTCGGACCATCACTCCGGCACACGGTAACTTTCGAGGGACTCAAGCCACAGACGCAGTATTTGTACCGCGTCGGTGACGGGACCAACTGGAGCGAATGGGCCGACTTCCAGACTGCGTCCGTCGACGCCACTCCGTTCAGTTTTGTTTACTTCGGTGACGCGCAGAATGACGTTAAGTCTCATTGGTCGCGGGTCGTTCGGCGAGCGTTTCGAGACGCTCCGAAGGCCTCATTTTTCATTCATGCGGGCGATTTGATCAATCGGTCCGAGAGCGATGCGGAATGGGGCGAATGGTTCTATGCGAGCGGGTTCATTCATCGATCGATTCCCTGTCTCGCTACACCGGGCAACCATGAATTCGGTCGCATCGGCGAATCCGATGAACGTCGACTCTCGATCCACTGGCAGCCGCAGTTCGCGTTTCCTCAAAACGGTCCTGATGGGCTGAGGGAATCCGCGTACTGGTTCGACTTTCAGGGAACACGCTTTGTTTCTTTGAACTCGAATGAAAAGCTCGAAGACCAGGCGCAGTGGCTGGACACCGTCCTGGCTGACAATACCAACCAGTGGACCGTGCTGACGTTCCATCACCCGATCTACTCAGCCAAAGCCGGGCGTGATAATCCTCACCTTCGAGCATTGTGGCAGCCGGTCATCGACAGGCACCATGTCGACCTGGTCTTGCAGGGCCACGATCATACGTACGCCCGTTCTCAGCTGATGACGGCAGACGTTAATCTGACCACCGGTGTGTCACATCTGGACCCGAACACTGGAACAGTCTATGTGGTGTCGGTGAGTGGTCCAAAAATGTATGAACTTGGTCGACGCCCGTTCATGCGCAGGGCTGCTGAAGATACGCAACTGTTTCAAATCATTACGATCGACGGACTGCAGCTCAAATACGAAGCGCGTACGGCCATCGGGGAGCTCTACGACGGCTTTGTGTTGCGAAAAGAAGAAGGCGCACGACGGACTCTGATCGAACAGATTCCGGGTAGTCGGGAAGCCCGCCGGCTGGAAAGCGAACGGGAAAAAAGACCAAAGGCGGAAGATGTGGTCAGGGAATGGTTGAAGAATATGGACAAGGACAAGAATGGAAAATTGACACGAGACGAACTTCCCGCCGATCTGCAGGTCTATTTCAATGCCGTCGACACGAACAAGGACGATGCGTGTTCCTTTGATGAATTGGTGAAGGGCGCACGATCACTCGGCGGTGCGGAATAGTTGAACAGGACGACTCCACCCAACCCTCGCAGATTCGTGTCCACGATCGGCCAGGACGGTCCAAACCGCTTCCGTTCATTTCAGGCGCATCGATAAGCCGCAGTCAGCGTCGTTTCAGCAGAGACAATGCTCAGGCTCGCCCCGGTAATCGACAAAGCTGGAGGAGCCGGTGTCCGGCAGGGATCACCCTGCGAGCGATCACGAGGAGCAGCACCGCACGACGCTCCAGACAGCCGGTGGACGGCCTTTCGTTTGTCGCAGCTGCTGAATTCCGGATCAGACTATCTCAACTCAGGCGCAAACCCTCACGCTGCAACATCTTGCGCAACTTGCCCGGTTGCAATTGTTCATAACAGGAATCGAGAAGATTGCAGGTGCCGTCTTGCGATTTGGCTAATGGATGCCTAACCTGGAGGACAGGCAAGCTTGCCATTTTGGATTCGCATGTGAGAATAGCCAGTTCTGCGGCAGGATTTTGACAAAGCCGGCTTAAGCAGGTCACAACCACCGATAAAAGTCCCGATCAACGACGAATGAGACCAGGTTTCTTCACAATCTCAGTGAGAATTCAACCGAATCGCTTCGGTCAGATTGCTTCCGACAATCTCGGAATCAGATCGACAAGCGCTCGCGGGACCCTCCTCCTCACATCCAGTGGATCGCCTCGCCGTCGACACGAAGTCAGACGACCAGCCGACGCCACAACTCGAACGTTCAGCCGACCCGAAGCTCGTCCGGGACGATCCGGCTTCAAACGATCGATCAAGCAACAAACGGCGGCCTGACCGCGGTGCGGCAGGCCTTCGATTTTAGAGACTCAGGATTATCCTGGCGCTCGCCGTCCCGCCGGACTCGGACAGTCCGGCCGGCTCTCTTCGCAGCGAAGAGCTGACGGTGCAACTGATACAGGGAATGACACGATGGAAGATGTTCGAGGCAACCAGTACCCCGCGGTGTTCAACGCACCCTTCGGCGCTCCGGAGGCCCACGGGCTCTACGATCCGAAAAACGAACACGACAACTGTGGCGTAGGCTTTGTCGCGCACATCAAAGGCCAGCACAGCCGGTCGATCATCACCGATGCCGATCGTATTCTGCGACATATGGACCACCGTGGAGCCTGTGGCTGCGAAGAAAATACGGGCGACGGTGCCGGGATGCTGACAGCCCTGCCAACCGATTTTCTGAAGCGAGTTGCTTTGGAAGATATGGACGTGGAGCTGCCAAAACCCGGCCGCTATGGAGCAGGAATTGTGTTTCTCCCACAGAATCCGCTGGAACGCAGAGTCTGTAAGTTGGCCGTCGAAAAACTCATTGCCGGCCAGGGCCAGAGCCTGCTGGGATGGCGGGAGGTCCCGGTGGATTATAACGGGGCGGATATAGGGCTGACGGCCAGGACATGTGCCCCATACATGGAAATGCTGTTTGTCGGGGCTGCCAGCGGGATCGACCAGGAGGCACTCGAACGTCAGCTGTTCATTATTCGCAAAAGAGCCAGCCATGAGTTGCGCAACAGCGAACTCAGCGAAGCGCTTCAGTTTTACGTGTGCTCACTTTCAACGAAGGTCATCGTCTACAAAGGAATGCTGACGTCGTTCCAGGTGATTCAATTCTTTAAAGACCTGCAGGCCGAAGACTATACAAGCCATCTGGCAATGGTACACAGCCGATTCGCCACCAACACGTTCCCCAGCTGGGACCGGGCACAACCATTGCGATTTATGTCGCACAACGGAGAAATCAATACGCTGAAGGGCAACAGCAACTGGATGTTTGCTCGCCAGGGCAAAATGAAAAGCGAACTGTTCGGCGATGAGCTGGAGAAGCTCTTCCCGATCGTGGAGCCGCATACATCCGATTCCGGCTGCTTTGATAATGCAATGGAGATGCTCTACCACAGCGGTCGGACGCTGCAGGAAGTCGCCATGATGATGATTCCGGAAGCGTGGCAGAATCATCATTCCATGCCCGAGGACAAGCGTGCCTTTTATGAGTACTACTCCGCCCTGCAGGAACCGTGGGATGGTCCGGCATCGGTGTCCTTTACAGACGGAAAGTACATCGGAGCAACGCTGGACCGGAACGGTTTGCGCCCCAGTCGCTTTTACGTGACCAAAGACGACCGGGTTGTCATGGCCAGCGAAGTGGGCGTCCTGGACATCGAACCGGAGAACGTGGCCTACAAAGGTCGGCTGCAGCCGGGACGTATGTTTCTGGTCGACTTCGAAAAAGGTCGCATCATTGACGACGGCGAACTCAAATCGGACGTCGCGTCACGTCGACCCTATCGGCAGTGGCTGGAGGAGCAGCGCATTCTGACGGATGAAATTCCGTCCGGAACCAAACCGGTCTTCTATGAAGATCAGGATCTGCTCAATCGCATGAAGGCATTCGGTTACACCACCGAAACACTGGACTTCATGCTGATCCCTCTGCTGCACGCCAGGAAGGATCCGATCGGATCGATGGGCAATGATGCCGCGCTGGCATGCCTGAGTGACCAGCCACGAATGCTCTACGACTACTTTCGACAGTTATTCGCGCAGGTGACCAATCCCGCCATCGATTCGATTCGGGAAGAAATCATCATGTCGCTCGAGTGCTACATTGGGCCTGAAGGCAACCTGCTGGACACCACCGCGGAGCAATGCCATCGGCTGGCGGTGCCGCACCCGATCCTGACCAACCAGCAGCTCGCGAACCTCAGGGAAATGGACCACCGAGGCTGGAAGTCAAAGGTCATCGACATTACTTACGACCGGTCCGCAGGCCCCGAGGGGCTCGAACCGGCACTCGAACGGATTTGCGAAGAAGCGCGACAGGCCATTCGTGACGGATTCAGTCTGATTGTCCTGTCCGACCGAGCGATCGGTCCGGATCGCGTGCCCGTGAGTTCGCTGCTGGCCACAGGCGCCGTTCATCACCATCTGGTTCGTTACGAGGAACGCACACAGATTGGAATCGTCGTGGAATCGGGAGAAGCACGCGAGGTGCACCACTTCTGTCTGCTGGTCGGTTTTGGAGCCGATGGCGTCAATCCGTATCTCGCTTTATATGCTTTGCGGCAGGCACGCGTTGATGGTCGCCTCCCGGGTGACTTCAGCGACCGGAAAATTGTTCAGTTCTACCGCGAAGGCATCGCCAAGGGCATGCTCAAGGTCATGGCCAAGATGGGGATCAGCACACTGGCCAGCTACAAGGGAGCCCAGATCTTTGAAGCCGTGGGACTCAGCCGTGACGTCATTGACCTCGCATTCGCGGGAACAGCCAGTCGGATTAAAGGCGTCAGTTTCGATATTCTGGCAACCGAAGCGTTGATGCGGCATCACTCAGGCTACCCAGGCAACCCGGACAGTGAGTCAAGCGAATTACCGAATTCCGGTCTGTTCCACTGGCGACGCAACGGTGAAAAGCACGCCTGGAATCCGCACACGATCGGTCGTATTCAGCAGGCAGCTCGCTCAGGCGACAAAAATGCCTACCAGGATTTCAGCAAACTGGTGAATCGAGAAACCACGCGCGCCTGCCACCTGCGAGGTCGCCTTAAATTCAAGTCGGGGACCGCAATCCCCATCAGCGAAGTGGAACCTGTCAGGGAGATCGTGAAACGCT
>JBDOMX010000978.1:0-23838 GCA_039831615.1 Planctomycetaceae bacterium | reverse complement strand
CACGTCCGTCGTCGATATCGGTGACAATCACATGGGCGGCCCCGTGACTTCGGGCCATTGCTGCAGCCGTCAGTCCCAGCATCCCGGCTCCATGGATGACGATTGTTCGGCCATCGCAGCTGCCAGCCGTTCTCAACGCGGCAGCAACGGTGGCGGTCGCACAACCGGCCGGACTGGCCACGACATCGGGCAGGGAATCGGGGATGCGAACGATCGCCGTGCGGGCAACCAGATGACAATGCGACGCCAGCCCACCACTCAACGGATGCTCGTCAGTGATCTGTTCGTGTCCGTACTTGAAGAGTTGCTCACACTTTTGCGGTGGCCCTTCCGTACAAAAGAAACAGCCGCCACACGAGGCCGCGATCGACCAGCCAATGCGGTCGCCGATGCCGACAGGTTCGCCGTTGAGATCGGACACGGTTCCCTGAATATCAACGACGTGCCCGGTGATTTCGTGACCGAGAATCGTGGGCACAGGAACACGACGGACGCCGCTGATGGAATGCAGATCGCTGCCGCAAAGTGTGCAGCAGTCGACTTCAACGACCACTTCCCCGTCGCGAAGTTGAGGCAGGGGAACTGACATCAATTCCAATGGAGTGTCGGGCCCTCGAAAGACGGCTGCAGTGGCGTTCATGGGGTCGTCGGTGACTGAGGGTGATCGGTCTGGAGTGGCGTGGCGGTGGATCGCGACGGAACGGGAGCCACCGCCTGCTCACCGGCGCGGATCCGGCGAGTCTTCTCGGGGTCGTCTGTGATGACGGAGTCGGTGCCCAGGGCAACCGCTTTCAGGACATCTGCTTCGTCGTTGCAGGTAAAACTAAACAACCGCAGTCCGGCCTCGTCAATCAACTTGGCGGTTTGTTGTGTGAGATGCCCGATGCGGCAGCCCACCGCGGCCAGCCAGGGTTGCTCGGTCAGGTCAGTGGTCCTGATCAGATGAGGCTTATTGGTATTCCACACGAGTGGCAGCCAGGCTGCCTTTTCATGCAGCTGCCCAAGGACAGTTTTGTCGAAGCACAATGCATGCAGGTTCCAGTTCTCCTGACCGACAGCCGTCTGACGAAGAAAACCATCAATAAGAGCGTCGATTTGGTCTGCAACCATGTGCTTCGTCTTGAATTCCACATACATCGGAATGCGGCTCCCGAAATCCTGCAGCAGTTCCGGCAACGTCAGCAGGCGTTCCCCGGAAAACTGCCGCCCGGCGGAGCGACCAATGTCAACACTTTGAAGTTGTTCCAGAGTGGAACTTCCGATTCGAGTGTCCGGATATCCGTAATGTTTCAGTGTTGGATCATGACAAATCACAATGTGTTCGTCGGCAGTGATCTGAATGTCGAACTCAATCGCGTCTGCTCCGCACGCCACGGATGCCTCAAATGCTCTGCGCGTGTTTTCGGGAAACAAACCTGACACGCCCCGATGAGCCACAATCACCCGATTTAACGGGTCAATCTGCTGGATCATGATCTTCGCCCTTAATCTGAGCAGGTCGGGAAGTCGGCAATGATTAACGTGGAGCAGCGCCAGGAAGTGCTGCACATCCGAGTCAGCCGCAGTTCTCCGCGAATAACATCGGCATCACAGATGCCCACACACGAGCAATCGCTGTTCGCTTTGAAACGAAAATTCGCAGCTGTTGGCAGGACCGGAGCATCCAGGGCAATCTGTTTCAACACCCAGCGCATTGGTTCAACGGAGCACGAAGCACCACACCGCTGCGGACCGAACCATCTGGCAACCATTTCCTGCTATGCGACCGGTCACTCAAGCCGCCTCACGGAAACCTGGCTTCTGCCAGGGAGTTCGCATATCCTTTGAGCCCTGCCGTTCCTTATTTCAGGAGTACCTCTTCGTGCATCGTTTCGTGCTGATCGCTTTGGCCGTGGCTGCCGGGCCCGCTCTTGCTGCTGATGCTCTGTTCAAAACAGAGAACATTTTTCCGCCTGGCGATAAGCATGCTCATTCGAGCAGCATTGTGGAATGCCCGGACGGCAGTCTATTGACTTGCTGGTTCTACGGGAGCGGTGAGCGAACAGCGGCTGATGTCGTCGTCCAGGGATCACGTATGAATCACGGGGCCGCGTCCTGGAGTCCGGTGTTTCTGATGGCCGACACGCCTGGTTTTCCCGACTGCAATCCGGTGCTGTTCATCGATTCGCAAGATCGGTTGTGGATGTACTGGATCTGTGTCCTCGCGGAACGCTGGGAATGCAGCCAGCTGAAGTATCGCAGAGCAGATGTGGCCAGCGGTTCCGGAGCACCGGAATGGGACTGGCAGGACGTCATTCAGCTCAAGCCCGGCCCTTCGTTTAGCGAGGCAATGAAGGCGCGATTCAATGAGTTGGGAGTCAGAAGTGGCATGTGGGCAGAATACGCCAAACCCTATCACCGCATGCTCCTGGAGTCGGCAAATGATCCCTACAAACGACAAACGGGCTGGATGACGCGGACACATCCGCAGACGCTTCCGAGTGGCCGAATTCTGGTCCCGCTGTATTCCGATGGCTTCAATACTTCGCTGATGGCGATCTCAGACGACCACGGTGAAACGTGGCAAGCCAGCTCGCCGATCGTTGGACTCGCTCCGATTCAGCCGACTGTCGCTCGCCGACGTGATGGCACGCTGGTTGCCTTCTGCCGCGATTCAGGAGGACCACCGGCGCGTGCACTCGTGGCTGAGTCGAAAGACGACGGCGATACCTGGTCGGCTGCTGTCGACTGCGATATCCCGAATCCCGGATCCAGCCTGGAAGTCATGCGCCTGGCCGATGGACGCTGGTTGCTGATCGCCAACGACACTGAACGTTCCCGCAATCGTCTGACGGTAATGTTGTCAGACGATGAAGGCAGGACATGGACAACAAAACGTCAGGTGGAACCGAGTGAACAACCCGGGCAGTTTGACTATCCGTCGGTGATTCAGTCACGAGACGGACTGATACACCTGACCTACAGCTGTACGACCAAACCTGGACGGTGCATTCGTCACTGCGTGTTGAACACGGAATGGATCGAAGCGGGCGACTGATTTGCAGTTCGTGGCCGGAGGAACTGGAATCCGAGCAACGTGATCCCTAATATCGCCGCCCCCGGAATGTTCGACATGTGACCAGTGGTGCCGCGAATTCGCCGCGAAGGAAGCGTCGACTCATTGAGTCTGGCTGCGTTCACCTGGGTTGGCACGGCGCCCCGTCTGGTGTCGATTCACGGAACTCCGCGATCGAAACAAGTCATGTCAGCTGAATTTGAGGCCAATGGCCGCCGGTACACGCCTCCCGACCAGCCCATCGCGGTCATTTGCATCGATGGGTGCGCGGATGAGTATCTGTCGGTTTCGATGAATCGCGGCAGGATGTTCCATCTGGAACGCATGTCGCGGGAAGGGTATCGCGGACTGGCGCGCGGCGTGGTGCCCAGTTTTACCAATGTGAACAACACTTCGATCGTGACCGGCGTCCCTCCCGCCATCCACGGCATCGCCGGCAATTTCTTCCTCAACCCCGAAACCGGGGAAGAGGTGATGATGAATTCTCCGGAGTATCGAAGGTGCGGAACGCTGCTCACCGCCGCCGCCGATGCGGGGCGCAAGGTGGCCTTCATCACAGCCAAGGAAAAGCTGCGGACGGTTTTGGGAGACGGCATCGTTGAACGTGGCGGGATCGTGTTTTCTTCAGAGAAGGTCGATGAGGCGCGGCCGGAAACTCACGGAGTCAGCGATGCGGAATCGATCATCGGCAAACCCCGCCCCGAAATCTATTCGGGAGATGCGTCCGTCTACGTACTGGAGGCGGGAGCTGCTTTGGCCGAACAGGGAAAAGCCGATTTCCTGTACCTGTCGCTCACTGATTTCATGCAGCACAAGTTTGCCCCCGAAGAACCCGAAAGCCTCGAATTCCATGCGGCTTTGGATCAACAAATCGGTCGGTTGCTGAGTGCGGGCTGCATCGTGGCCGCCACAGCCGATCATGGCATGAATGCCAAAAACAACGAAGACGGGACGCCCCGGGTTATCTATGTGGAATCCCTGTTAACCGCACAATTTGGCGACGGCTGTCGAGTGATCTGCCCGATCACTGATCCCTACGTCGTCCATCACGGAGCACTCGGAGCCCTGGTGATGGTACATCTCGACGATCCCGCTCGATCCGATGACATTGCCGAATTCCTGTTTGAACAGGAAGGTGTCACCGAAGTTCTCACCCGTCAACAGGGTGCGTTGAAACTGGAACTCCCCGAAGATCGCATCGGTGATCTGGTTGTCCTCAGCGGTCGCAACGTTGTTCTTGGAAAAACGCCCGGGTACCATGATCTCAGCGTCCTCAACGGAGGTCTGCGGTCGCACGGCGGGCGGTATGAAGAAATCGTGCCTCTGGTGATTTCGCACCCACTGAGCGAAGCGTACATTCGCAAGGCTCAGGGCGACCCTCGCAACTTCGATGTGTTTGACTTTGCCTGCAACGGCACCTGCTGATGACGGAATTGGTTATGGCTGTTGAACTGCCGAGTTACATTGCCGGTGAAGCGGTCCGCACAGACCGCTGGCGCGATGTGCATTACCCGTGGGACAACTCACTGACCGGACGAGTGGCGGTCGTGGGACCGGAGCACCTGGATCAGGCAATCCATGCTGCGATCAAAGGGCAGAAGCAGCCGCTGACCCGCTATCAGCGACATGACATTCTGCGCAAAGCCGCCGCCTTGCTGGCCGAACGTCGCGAAGAGCTGGCACAGTTGATTTGTCGCGAATCCGGGTTGTGCATGCAGGAAACCAGGTCCGAAACCGGACGCAGCTCGGACGTATTGGAATTCGCGGCCATTGAAGCGCTGCAGGATGATGGACAGATCTTCTCCTGTGATATTTCTCCTCAGGGAAAGGCCCGCAAGATCTTCACGTTCCGGCAGCCGGTGCAGCTTGTGAGTGCCATCACGCCCTTGAACCATCCGCTGAATCAGGTGGCTCATAAGGTGGCACCGGCGATCGCTGCCGGGGCACCCATGCTGCTCAAACCCAGCGAAAAAAACTCCGCTGACGTCGTTGAGGTTCTGCGAGATTCTCTATGAGGCAGGGTTGCCGGGGTGGATGTTGAGTATGTTCATGGGCGATATCGACGACGTCGTGACGCCGATGATCACTGACCCGCGCGTGGAACTGGTTTCCTTTACGGGATCGGTAGCCATCGGAAAACAGATCGCTCAAATCGTCGGCTACAGGAAGGTCTGCCTGGAACTGGGTGGCAATTCGCCGCTGATCATTCTGGAAGACGCCGACCTGGAAAAAGCCGTCACACTCGCCGCGGAAGGATGCTTTCGAAACTCCGGCCAGCGCTGTACGGCGGTTAAGAGAATCCTGGTTCAGAACTCAATCCATGACGAGTTTGCGCGACGTTTCGTCGAAAAGGCGAAGGAGTATCGGGCGGGTGATCCGGAGGCCCCGGAGACGCGCGTCGGAACCGTCATCGACGAACCGGCGGCCATCATTTTGGAGCAACGAGTTCATCAGGCTGTGGGCGATGGGGCGGAAGTCCTGTTGGGCGGCGGACGTCGCGGTGCCTTGATGGAACCAACCGTCGTCAACAATGTGCCGCGCATGACACCGATGGTCCAGGAAGAGAGCTTCGGACCACTGGCTCCGATCATACCGATCCGGGACCTCGACGACGCGATCGACTACTACAACAGCGGCCCGTTTGGACTGAGCACGGGAGTGGTCACCAACAATATGGACCTGGCGCTCCAGGCGGTTCGCGAGCTGCGAACAGGGACGACGAACATCAACGAAGTTCCCGGCTACCGGATCGAATCCAGTCCGTTCGGAGGTGTCAAGGACTCCGGTCTGGGAATCAAAGAAGGGGTCATTGAATCCATGAAGTTCATGACGAACGTCAAAACATTCAGTCTGCCATGGGGATCATGAGCGAAAGTACCACGTCGATGACGGATCTGATCGAAAACGACTATCTGCTGCTGACACCGGGGCCTTTGTCGACATCCGCCACGGTGCGCGCAGCCATGGACCGCGACTGGTGCACGTGGGACGACGACTACAACGTGGGAGTCGTCACGCCGATTCGTGAGAAGCTGGTCCAACTGGCCACCAGCACTCGACCGAACGAGTACAGTTGTGTGCTGATGCAGGGCAGCGGGACGTTTGCCGTCGAGTCGATGATCGGATCGACAATTCCGCCGGACGGCAAATTGCTGGTCCTCGCCAATGGAGCTTACGGCGATCGACTGGCTCAGATCGCCGCCCGGCTGCACATCAGGCATGTGGTCCACGACTGCGGAGAGCTGGAGCGTCCGGACCTGCACCAGCTTTCGACAGCTCTGGCTGACGATGCGGAAATCACTCACGTGGTTCTGGTCCACAACGAAACCACGACGGGGATGATGAATCCTCTGGAAGACATTGCGGCCATCGTCAAGCAGCACAACAAAGTACTCCTCGTGGATTCCATGAGTGCCTTTGGCGGTGTCCCTCTGGATATCGCTGATCTGGGAATCGACTACATTGTTTCGTCAGCCAATAAATGCATTCAGGGAGTCCCGGGCTTTGGTTTCATCGTCGGCCGCATCTCTCATCTGAAGCAGACGCAGGGCTGGGCTCGTTCGCTGTCCCTCGATTTATACGATCAATGGCAGGGAATGGAGAACGGCCGAGGGAAGTGGCGATACACCAGTCCCACTCATGTCGTCCGTGCGTTCTTCCAAGCGCTCATCGAACTGGAAGACGAAGGTGGAATCCCCGCTCGTCACACCCGCTACACTGAGAATCAGCGTCGATTAGTCACGGGGATGCAGCGGCTGGGGTTCCGCTGTGTCCTGCCTGCGGAATACCAGAGTCCGATCATCACGGGCTTCTACAATCCGGAACATTCCGACTACGAATTCCGGAAGTTCTACGACCTGCTCAAGGGCCAGGGCTTTGTGATTTATCCGGGCAAAGTGACGGGAATCGACTCATTCCGCATCGGCACGATCGGTCACGTCTTTCCGCAGGATATCGACCGTCTGATCGTCGCAGTCGAATCATCGATGTACTGGCAATAACCGCATCGATATTCGTTTCGTCGTGTCCAGTCTATGGAAGCGCTCGGCAGCCGGAACACGGCGTTGACAACGGCGTTGACAACGGCGTTGACAACGGCGTTGACAACGGCGTTGACGAGGTCTGTCCGGGTCAACGGGCCGGCACTGGCGACGACACAGCATTAGGCGGCCTCCTGAACTTTTACTCCGTCGGCTGGTCAGCTGATATCAGCCGTTGCAGCAATGGACAGCGTATTCCACTTGAAAACGACCGTGCCGCAGGATTACGCTGTTCTGCAGCAGAGTGGGCCCGATGGCAGTTAGGAACCCGTCACGAGGATGATCATGAAGCGACTCCTCAATCCAGTATTCCTGATGGGGATGTGTTTTCTCCTCGCAGAGACATCGGTCTGGGCGGGGCCACGGGGCAAATCCGAAATCGCACTTGCGCGGCGGCCGCACGATGGACTTCCCTCAGGACAAACCGATCATGCAGCCGGTCGCGTTGATGCCTACCTGAGCTCGTACTGGAAGCGAGTCGGTGTCTCACCGGCACCGCTGGTCGATGATGCGACATTTCTGCGGCGCGCGAGTCTCGCGCTCAATGGGATTTCCCCAAACGCCGACGAGGTTCGGGCGTTTCTCGAAACGGATGACGCAGAAAAACGCGAGTTAAAAGTCGAAGAGCTCCTCAGCCGCAGTCGCTATGCCGACTACTGGGGCTTCCAGTTCAGAGACTGGATCACTCAAATTCGCGAGGTCAAGGGCCAAAGCACGAACCTCGTGTCGCTCTACTACTACGCCCGCCAGGCGCTGGCTGAGAACCGCAGCTGGGCCCGCATCGCTCGTGATCTGCTGGCAACAGACGGCGACGTCAGTCAACACGGTTGGGCAAACTTCGCTCTGTATTTCGATACGGAACCCAACGAAGTTGCCGAAGCCGCTTCTCGCATGTTCCTCGGGACGAATCTCGCCTGCGCACAGTGCCATGACGATCCCTACGTCGATCAATGGAAGCACGAAACGTATTGGGGCATGGCAGCCTTCTTTGCCCGTGCAAAAATCCGCATGCCGGCGGGCGCGTCAGACGAGTACTACGACCGATTTCGTCTTGACGTCCGCCCATCCACCAGCGTCAGCACGTTGCCGGGCGGCGACGCCGCGGTCGATGGTGAGTGGGGAGACGTCAGGGCGTATGTCGAAGCCGAAACAGGTGAAGTGCAGCTCCCGGGTTCCGAGGATCAGGAAATCGTGATGCCCACGCCGCTTGGCCAAGCGGCGATTGCTGATGCGGATGCGCAGCAGGAAAGCCGGCGGGAGCAATTTGTTGCCTGGATGGTTGATGCAGACAATCCTTTTTTTGCCCGTGCTGCCGTGAACCGCATGTGGCTAACGCTCACCGGACTTGGCTTTGTCGATTCGTGCGACGGATTCTCCCCGCGAGCCCAGGTGCGCCACGAGGAACTGCTTGACCTGCTGGCGCAGGAATTCACGGCCCACGATCACGATCTCAAATGGCTGATGCGGACCATCGTGTTGAGCCGACTGTTCCAGCTCGAGCACGGGACTGATCCACGGGTCAGCGAATCCTGGCACGCCATGCCGCCGCGCCTTTTGAACGGCGACCAGTGGCTTGATTCGGTGGTGAGGGTCACTGGAGAAGAGCAACGAGTCTTCGCGCTGGCTGACCAGATCAGACCGCTGCTCGAACAGGAGCACGCCGACAGAGTTGCCGGAGTGGTTCCCTGGGATCCACGATCAGAGCACACCGAGACTTCGGAAGTGTCGCGTCCTCAACCGGAAGCGGCGGTGCACACTTCGGAGCAACGGCGTCTGGAGGAATTGCGCCAGGAGTATGCAGAAATCGGAGAGCGTGTGGCTCGCCTTCGTGCACGCGCCCGGCTGGCAATGAGCCCCACTGCTGAAGCTCTGATGTCAATGAACGGCGAGATCGTGGCCGCTTCACTGCAGCACGGAACCATTGCTGCGCGAATTGCAAAACTGCCCACACACGGGGCGCGGCTTGAGGCCGGTTTCCTGTCCGTGCTGGGTCGCCGTCCTCGCGACGATGAATGGCAGATATTTGCCGACTCGGCCACAACGGACCCGATGACGGACGCGTCCGATCTCCTGTGGACACTCCTGCAGACGACAGAGTTTCACACGTATTGAAGAACTCTCAGCCATGACATGCCAGCCAGCTCACCACAACCATCATCGCGCACCGCTGACTCTGTCGACCCGCCGTGGCATGTTCCAGGTGTCACTGTCAACGGTACTGGGAACAATGATGGGCCCGACGCTCTCCAGCGCTTTTGCAGGTGAAGCGGGCAGACACTATGACGCCGGGAAGTCGGTGATTCTGCTCTGGCTGGAGGGAGGTCCGTTTCAGACGGATACTTTTGATCCGAAGAAGTCCTCGGACGACAAACTTGGCTATCGGTACCGGCCTGTGTCGACATCGTCGCCGGATCTGGAGATCGCCGAGAGCCTGCCGCTGCTGGCAGGACAGGGGAACGAGCTGGCCGTGATCCGCTCCATGGTCAGCGTGGAGTTTGACCACAGTCCCGCTCAATATTACATGCACACCGGCTGGCGGGGCACCGGAGCACTGCAGGCACCCGCGATCGGATCGATTGTTTCCCACGAATTGGGTGCGCAGCGGGGAGCTGATCTGCCTGCGTTCGTGTCGATCGGCAGGTCCGGATTCCCGTCGGGTTATTTCGGACCGGCCCACCAGCCGACTGTTGTTTGGGATCCCGAACAGCCGCCAGAAAATCTGGGATTGCCGGCGGGCGTCTCAGCGGAAAGTTTCGCACGACGACTGCAGTATTTGAAGGCCCTGGAGGCGGGCGACCCGACCCGCACATTCGCTGATCGTTTTCGTGCGGGACGTCAGGAGGCGGTGCGATTTATGCGATCGAAACATCGCAGCGCTTTTGACATCTCGCGTGAATCAGAGCAGGTCCGCGACGGTTTTGGGCGCACTCAGTTTGGAGACAGCTGCCTGCTCGCTCGCCGCCTGGTCGAATCGGGTGTTCGTTTCGTGCAGGTGCGTCACACGGGGGAAGAGTCTGCCAACTACGACACTCACGAGAATCACTATGCCTTACACGACCCCCTGATCCGTCAACTGGATCGCGGTATGTCTCAACTGATCGTTGACCTCAAGCTGCGTGGGATGCTTGAAAGTACCGTCGTCATTGCTGCAGGTGAATTTGGACGCACTCCCACGATCAACGGGAATCAGGGTCGTGATCACTGGACCAAGGGCTTCAGTATCGCGATTGCCGGCGGCGGTTTCCGCGGGGGATGCTCCTATGGGAGCATGAATGCGACCGGACAGGAGATCGATTCGAATCCAGTCAGCGTTCCCGACTTTCTTGCCACGCTCTGTCACGCCATCGGGATCGATCATGACAAGGAGTACGTCGACGATTTCAATCGGCCGATCAAGCTCGTCGATGAGGGTCGGGTCATCACCGAAATCCTCGGCTGAGGCCCAGTCCTCAATTCACGTTGAGACCTGCGGCGACAGCCCGCGCCGGGTGCATCCTGTCGGTTCGCTGCATCACACTGGGAAGACTGCTCATTGACCCTGGACACCAATGTGCAGATCTTCCAGCAACGTTCCCCGGCGAAAACGAATTTCAGAGTTGGCTTTGGAATATTCCGTCATGGCGCGAGCATATTCGGTCTCAGCGATCGCCAGTGTGGATTGAGCACGAACGAGCAAATCGACAGAGACCCGGCCCGTGGGGAAGGCCGCATTCAGGGCGCTGACCTGACGCCGCGCGGCTTCAACTCGTCGTTTATTCTCGGCGACCAACTGTGCCCATCGCTCAGCCGATCGGAAGGCATGCCAGAGCTCATGTGAAATCTCTTTCTTCTGGGCCTTCAACGTCGCGCGTGACCTGGCCAGTTGATATTCGAGCTGGTGCTGGAGACTGCGATTGCGGCGCTGGTCCAACGGAACGGAAAACTGCACCCCCGCAAACCAGCCAGTTTGTTCGGCACTCAACAGGCTCTGGGCAAAGCTGTCCGTTCGTGCCGGACCACCGCGGCTGGACTCATCGAACGGGCGATCACCAAACCCATTCGTATGAATGTTGGACACCAGATCCAGTCGGGGCTTCGACAGACTCATCGCTGCTGAACGCTGGAGTTCCAGACTTTGCATCGTCATGACCGTTTCATTCAACTCCGGCCGCCGTGAGAAGGCAGTCTGCAGCGAGTACTCCCAATCCTCCACAATCGAGTCGACCGCCACCGGCTGGCTCGGCAGAAGAACGTGACCGCGTCCAGGTGCCTGGCCAATCAGTCGGCGCAGTCGATTTTCAGTCAGCGTGATTTCGGCTGCAACGTCTTTGACCCGTGCCTCCGCCGCATAATAGCTCTCTTCCGACTGAGCTTCCGCTGCCAGTCCGTCTCCTGTCCCTGCATCAGATTTTGCCTGCAGTCGCTTCCAGATGGTCTCGGCGGCATCCCTCGCCCGCGATTCAATTTCGTGCCGCCGATGAACGAGATGTAAATCCTGGTACACGTCTGTGACATCCTTCACCAGCTGTCGCAGCGCGATTTGGAACTGGTTTTGTGAGATGTTCTCATTGATTCGTGTAATCACGATCCCCTGATCAACGGATGGCGTTTGTGTTGAGATCAGGTCGACCGGACCAGCGACTGACGTAAAGAAATCACCCGCGCCGCCCCACAGAGGCTGATTGAATTCGACAGCCAGCTGGCCCTGATAGACGTTGGGAAAGAGGTTCGATGTGACGTTGTTTTCATCAAAGGCCACATTGTGCGAGATCTGCACGCTGCCGCCCGTCATCAGCCGTTGTTGAAGACTGACCTGTGCATTGCCCGTGTTGCTTTCAAGCACGCCGCCGGCCGGCAGACCTGCCGACACCAGATTGTTCTGAACCACACTGTCCTGGCCATATGTTGAACGAGCAGTCAGAACCGGAACAAAATCAGCGGTCGCCGCGAGACTTCCCCGAGCACCTGCGACACTGGTGGCCTGGATGACAGGATCGTAGACTGAGGCCACTGCCTGGGGAGTGTTCAGCAGGGGAATACTGGTTGACAGGAATTCCACGTTCACCGGGATGACTTCATTGTTGTCCAGTGCCAGCTGGACGGCTTCCAGCAGCGACACGGGCCAGACGGGATCCCCAGGAATCGCGGTGGACGGCGGCTCGTAGGCGGCCGACACCAGATGCGTTTCGTTCCGCGTAACCGCTTCGGCGTTTTCTGCCTGTTCCGCGAAATTGCCATAGTCCGCTGTGTGACCGTAGCCGGCAGCGAAGTCATTTTGCTGATGATTCAGCGAGTAATGACTTGTACCTGAATAGTCTGAGACTCCGGTCAGCGCGCAACCCGGCAGAAACTGCAGGAGAGCCGGCAGGGCCCACAGCAAACTGCTGGATCTTGTTGAATGCTGACTTTGTTTGATCATCAAGAACTGCATCAGTCCACGAATGAATGCGACAGCCACCTGGGCCGGTCACGAGGAGTTGAATTCAGGCCAATCGGATCGTTTAAATCGCTCGAGCGGCAGAAAACCTCGTTAGAATGTTCCGATTCGAATAAAAATGCGGGTGTGTCGAGCCAGGGGCGGGAAAAATATGCCGCGTGACAGTGTCGTCCGGTCATTTGGGCCGGATGACGAGAGCCTACGAGAATCGAATGGACGCGCCCATACGGCATAGGGGTTATCAAGAGCACTTAACCAGGGTGCTTTACAGACTCCGGCAGATGATGCCAGAGCGTCGGTCGGTTCGGCGCAATACGCTGTTCTCGCGGCGATCATCACAGGACACGTGCGGCCAAACCGGTCGGCGCGCCTGGCCACATTGGAGACGGTATTCAGTCAACCGGCTGAAACTTCTGCCTGCCGGCCGGACAGATGCAAGGCTCGAATGCGGCATGGAGTTAAACATCATCGTGAAGGACGAGTTGTGACGATCCCCATCTGGCATTGGCTGAAAACCGGCGGACGACCTCATGCCGCTCGTCTCTCACGGTGGCACGCGCAGGCCGACGCCATCGTCAGGGCGGCCAGCCAGCTCCATGATATTCCCGATGATGGCATTGAAGGGCAGGCTCTCGAATTAGCTTGGCGCATACGTGCCGGGCACTCCATGGTGAGTGTCATGCCTGAGGTCTTCGCCCTTGTTTGTGAGTCAGCGCGGCGGACGGTAAACATGACGCCTTACCTTGTGCAGGTGACAGGCGCGATTGCACTGGCCGAGCGACGTATTGCCGAAATGCAGACCGGCGAGGGTAAGACGTTGACAGCGACGCTGCCGGTGACGCTGTACGCGATGGCCGGCAAAGGCTGCCATGTCGTGACAGTCAACGATTATCTGGCACAGCGCGATGCCGATGCGATGAGACCGATCTATGAGATGATGGGTCTGTCAGTCGGTTGCGTAACTTCGGAGCTGGAAACTGAACAGCGGCGAGAGGCCTACAGTTGCGACGTGACCTATGGCACAGCCACCGAGTTTGGATTCGATTTTCTTCGTGATCGCCTCCAGTCGGACGTAGTGGGCTCACAGAATGACCTGCCGCGGTACGCTTCGGCGACTTCGACGAATACCGAAGGTGTCGTTCAACGGGGTCACTTCTTTGCATTGATCGACGAAGCCGACAGCGTGCTGATCGATGATGCCGTGACTCCTCTGATCATCGGTCTCGCGGAACCGAACTCCATCTCCGATGTCAGCCTGCTGCACTGGGCGAACGCGCGGGCAGCTGACCTGCAGGATCACCAGGACTACGTCACTGAGCCGGATCGTCGGTTGGCCAGCCTGACCGAGAACGGCAGCCTGCGGGTCCTCATGTCTGATCGGCCTCGCTGGCTGGGAGGCTTCAGCAATGAAAAGCTGCTGACACAGGTCGAGACGGCGCTGGCGGCGAACCTGTTCTACCAGCTCGACCGTGAATACGTCGTGAACGAGGGTGAAGTCACCATTGTCGATGAATCGACCGGACGCATGATGGAGGGGCGGAAGTGGCAGCGAGGGCTGCATCAGGCGGTCGAAGTAAAAGAGGGAATTGATATCACCGAACTGACCCAGCACGCTGCGCAGATCACGATTCAGTCATTATTCAGACACTACCGATTTCTGGCTGGAATGACGGGGACCGCCGTCCTGGCACAGGGCGAATTATGGACCACTTATCGCATTGGCGTTTCGACGATTCCGACAAATCGGCCCTGTTTGCGGCAGCAGGTTCCCACTCGCGTTTTTGCCTCGCATCGAGAACGGAATCGTGCGCTCACCGCAGAAGTTGGTGAACTGGTTCGAAATAAACGGGCTGTCCTGATCGGCACACCATCGGTGAGTGCTTCAGAGGAACTTGGAAACATGCTGATGGGCGCAGGAATTCGGCATGTCATCCTGAACGCTCGCCACGAAGCCCAGGAGGCAGAAATTGTCGCGGTGGCCGGTCAGCCAGGTCGTGTGACCATCGCCACGAATATGGCGGGACGAGGCACCGACATCATTCCGCATGAAGTCGTCCTTCAACAAGGCGGCGTGCACGTCATTGCCACGTCCGTCCATAGTTCAGCGCGAATTGACCGTCAACTTGTCGGCAGGACGGCCCGTCAGGGCGACCCCGGATCGTTTCAGTTTTCCCTTTCCCTGGAGGATTCTTTCCTCAGCGTGCTGCCTCCGAGAGCACAACGGCAACTGAAACAGACTGTCGAGAGCAGGAAGGGCGAGGTTGCGAGCGGACACGTCCGCAGGTACTTTCGCAGAGCCCAGCGACAGCTGGAGAAAATTCACACTCGCCAGCGCAAGCAGTTGCTCAGGGGGGAACGGGAACGCAAGGAAACATTTCGACGACTTGGCCTGGATCCGTATCTGGAATGTGCGGCAGATTGAGTGGCTACAGCGTATTACGCTGATTCGTGGCCGCGGCGGGAGTGCCCGAGCCCGTAATCCGTTGGCCTCCGCGAGCCAGAACCCGCTACGACATTTCGAAAACTGCTCTAGATCCACACATACCGCACGATAAACTCCCACACGTCCCCAAACAGCACATACCCCAACGGTCGTTTTCCGCACGCCACCTTTGCCGTCGCTTCACCACCGATCCTCTGAAACGGCAGTTCCTGTTTGTCGATCGCGACGCGCATCTCGACAACAACTTCGGAGTCGTCCTGCACTTCTGATCGTGACGCAACATCAGCACGACTGAGCCGACCGTTAAAAGATGCGGCCGGATCGGTCGCCAGCACGTACTCAACGTTGAGTGGATGTCCGTCACCTGCATGTGTGGCTCGCAGGAGGTGTCCCATGCGATGTTCCGGCATCTGGAGTTCCAGCACCCAATCCGCCCGGTCGTCCATGATCTCCAGCAGGTGCTCTCCACGTGCAACCGGACGGTCCCGCAGTTTGTCCTCCAGTTGAAATGTCGCCACCACTCCGTCGATCGGGGCGGTCAATCGGAGTGATTCTTCGCGCTGCCTGAGAATGGCAATCTGTTTGCGAAGGCCGGCGACCTGCAGTCGAATTTCCTCCTTCTGTCCCTTCAGTTGAATTTCCTTTTTTCGCTCGGTCGGCACACGAGCCGCATTGTTGATTTCCGTGCGCAACGTAAGGATTTGCTGCAGTTTCTCGTTCAATTCGTCTTCTGCGGCAGTCAACTCGGCATGGAGTTCATCGTTGTAGATCCTCAGCACTTCGTCTCCCCGAGAGACACGCTGGCCATTCGCCACACTGACTGAAAGCACAACGCCATCCCAGGGCGCGAAGACGTGGCGCTGCACTTCCGGCATCAGCCGTCCCTCGGCTTCGACACGATATTCCCAGGGAACGACCACGAGGGTGACGGAAACAGCAAGCAGCAGGCCCAGAACCAGCAGTGTTTTTGCCAGGGTCCGCCCACGAAAATAGTTGACGCCTTTCCCCAAGAGTCGTCGCGTGGGAAGCCAGAGGATCTGCTGTTGTGACAGGGCGTTTGCCAGTGCTGAGCCAACCGTGTCTGCAAAGATCTGAAGAAGTTGCGACCCATCCGACGGCAGGCGGCTCTGTCGAAACTGCTCGATTATCAAACAGCCAACGATGCGACGAATCGGCTCACTTCGCGAATCTTTGTCCTCTCCTGGTGGCCGACTTGAAGGTTCGTACAAAGGAACTGCGAGGATCAGTTTTGCTGCCGACAACTCCACATGGTGCGACAACTTCTCCAGCAAGTGCGGAGCCACCACTGAATTATCAGCTCGAAACTCGATCATCTCGCCGACAGAAACGCATTCCACGGCGATCTGATGCAGCGAACGAACCTGCTCCGATCGCCTGTTAACGAGATCCTGACCGGAGATCGCGGTAATCGTCGTCTTCCTGCCGCGCAACACAGCGATGGAGAGTCGATCACACTGCAGCAACTGCCGACCGTCATTGACAGCCACGTCGGCAACTTCAGACAAGACCAGTGAACGATGAAGATGATAACTGAGTTCTTCGAATTCCCGCCAAAACTGATCGTCGTTCGCTGCTGCACCCTCTGCTGATTCGCCGGCTTTGTTTTCAACCTGCTGCAGTGCCGCCTCCAGCTCCGGCCGGCGGCTGATCAGCACATCGTCCGGCTGGTCAACCGGCTGAATAAACTCCAACAGGCCGTACAGGTCCCCCTGATGGTGGACCGGCACAACGAGGATCGAGCGATTCGCCCAGGGCTCGAGCTCGGTCACACTGGCACGATGCCACACGATTTCATCGGTTGCTGCTGCCCGCAGAACGTGAGCCACCTGTTGAGTCTCGCGCTGCACGATCGCCTGCCGCAGATCAGCATTGCCGCACATGCCCTGCGGCAGAAGCTGGTCCGAATCCGGCGCGATGATCCAAAGGACTCCCGTTTCAGAAGAAAGTGCCTCCAGACCCGATTGCAGAAACTGCTGCCACAACCGGCGTGGTGGTAATCCGGCGTCCTGCAAAGCATCGAGAATAGCCTTGACGTCAGGACGACCGTCTGTAGTTTCTTTCGTGTGGGGCATTTATTGGCGATACACAGAGAGCAGCGTTAAAAACCACCAATGGTGATGTTGTGCCTGACACCCTTAGAGCAGTTTTCGAAAAGTCGTGCCGGGTTTTGGCTCGCGGGGGCAATGCATGACGGACTCTTCCACTTTCGCCGCGGCCACGAGTCAGCGTAATACGCTGTAGCCCATCTTTTCCTAAACCTGGACACTGTCAAGCATTTGATCCCATCACGCGGGAGTTTCGATGTCAGCACAACCGCTGGCGATCGAATGCGCAGCTTGGCTGTCCTGACGCAATTGAGCTTAATAGGCAAACTTCAAACGGCCATTTGACACCGGAAGACTGGTTATCAATGGGGAGGCAATCGTTGAAGATTTCATCACTTCTGCTCGTATTGTCGGGTTTCACTCCAGTCGTACTGCCGGCTTCGGCGCAGGAAAGGAGTGCACCTTCCGCCGTGATTCGCATCCCGGAATGCCAGATTCTGCTTGCCGACGAACGACTGCTGGCCAGCGGACAAAGCGGGATCGTCTCCACAGTGAATGTGCGCGAGGGCGACCGCGTGAAGAAGGGACAGTTGCTGGCGGAACTGGATTCCTCGGTCCCGAAGGCCACACTGGCTGTTGCAATGAAGCAGGCAGAGAACGACGTCAATGTGCGATTTGCGATCGCGGCCGCAAAGGTCGCTCAGGCTGAACTGGATTCGGCCCTGGATGCCAACGACCGGCAGCCAAACACGTTCCCTCGAATTAATCTGCGCAAACTGCGACTCGAGGAAGTACGCAGCATTCTGGAGACGGAAGTGTCCAGACACGAATTCGAATTGAATCGGCTGCGCCGCGATGAAGCGGCCGCTCTGGTCGACAGCTATAAAATCGTGGCGCCCATGGATGGCATCATCTCACGTGTTTTCAAATTTCATGGTGAAGCGGTGCAGGTGGGCGAGGCCATGCTGCAATGCCAAAGTACCGACAAAGTCCATGTTGAGGCACACGTCGACATCGGACTGCTCGCAAAAGGACGATCAGTCAGAGTCGTTCCTTCGCGTCCCAATCCGGCAATCAAGGACGACACGACCGCTTCCGAGGGCACGGTCTTCTTCGTCGGAGTGTTAGCAGACCTGACCACCGAAACTGTTCGCGTGCTGGTTGAAGTTGATAACAGGAACGGTCTGCTGGTTGCGGGCACCGACGCAGTCATCGAGATTCCACCCGTTCTGACATCAACACCCTCCACTGGCACGCGGCGTGAATGAGGTCCAAAGGTGACCGCGCCGGCCCACAACATGCAACCGACCATGCGGCGTCCGATTCCGCTTTGCATGCGTGCCGACCTGCGCACTGAATCCATGGTCTTTCGTGGAAGACCCTATTGGGCGGTCAAGGATCCAATCTCCCTTCGCTACCATCGACTGCGGGAAGAACAATACGCGCTGCTGACACAACTCGACGGGAAACGGACCCTTGAAGAATTGCAGAAGAGCCTGCAGCAGAAATTCCCACATGCACACTGGGGGCTGACAGAACTGCAGGCACTGGTGAGTGATCTGCATGAGAAACGCCTGGTATCCAGCGAACGCTGCGGACAGGCCGAAGGAATTGGAACGCAGCGGCAAAAAACTCGCCGGCAAAAAATGTTTGGCGTGCTGATGAGTCTGTTGTTCATCAGGTTTCCAGGAGTTTATCCTGAGCCGTTTCTCAGGCGTGCGTATCCCAGTATCCGCTGGCTGTTTCATCCACTCGCCATTTGTTTTGTGGCTGTCAGTGTCTGTTCGGCGATGGGGCTGCTGGTCGTCAATTTTGATGTCTTCCTCCGCCAGATGCCCGAGTTCCAGCAGTTCTTTGGCTGGCCGAACCTGCTGTACCTGACCATGACGATGGCTGTCGTCAAAGTCTTCCATGAACTCGGACACGGTTTCACCTGCCATCATTTTGGTGCCGAATCACATTCCATTGGAGTGATGCTGCTGGTATTCAGCCCGACTCTTTATTGTGACGTCACTGACAGCTGGATGCTCCCGAGCAAGTGGCAGCGGATTGTGATCGCTGCCGCCGGTATCTATGTGGAAATCTTTCTGTCAGCCATCGCATTATTCACCTGGTGGTATACCGAAACGGGAGTGCTCCATCATCTTGCGTTGAACGTATTCTTTGTCACGACCGTCAGCACGGTGATCATCAACATGAATCCGCTGATGCGGTTTGATGGCTACTACGTACTGAGTGATTTGCTGGAGATTCCTAACCTGCAACTGCGCTCGTCACAGGCTGTACTCAGCTGGATTGGCTGGAATTGCTTTGGTATCGAGCCTCGGCCGGATCCTTTTGAGCCGGAACGCGGCAAGGGGTGGCTGATGGCCTTTGCGATGGCTTCCGGAATCTACCGTGCTTTCGTGATGGTCGGAATTGGTGTCTTTCTTTACACAGTTCTCAAGCCTTATCGCCTGCAGAACCTGGGTATCATGCTGAGCGTATTCTCGATCAGCATGATGATCGGACAGTTTCTCTATCGAGTTGTAACCATGGTGCGGGCCCCTCGAGCGAAAACCCTGAACCGCAGCCGAATGGCCGTCACGTTGGTGATTGTCTCTGTCATACTTCTAGCCATCGCGCAGATCCCGGTGCCGGTGTATATTCAGGCTGCTGCGATGATTCAGCCGCACGATGTCAAACACATTTACACGAAAACCGTGGGAACGATCAGTGACATTCCTGTTACATCAGGTGACAGAGTCACCCAGGAACAGACTCTGGTCGCCCTCACAAATCCGGAGCTGGACGACGAGCTGAGTCGCCTGGAGCTGGAAATCGCCGTTCACGAACAACGCCGACGAAATGCGGCCGCACAACGTGATCCCGCGCAAAAAAGGCTGGCGGAGAATGCACTGGCAACCAGAAATGATCAGCTGCGTGAGCTTCGTCAGCAATACGAACGGCTGATCCTGAAATCACCAGTTGCCGGGACGGTGGTTTCTGCGGAATACCAATCCCGGCCACCACGCCCCACTGACGACCACTCACTGGACACATGGCATGGGAATCCACTGGAACCCGGTAATGTGGGAGCATTGATCCTGCCTAACACTCATCTGTGCAGCATTGCGCCTGACGACCGTCTGGAGGCCGTGCTGTTTATCGATCAGTCCGACCGCAACGATCTGCGGCAGGGCCATCGAGTTCGCATCAAATTTGATCACCTCCCGGATCAAATCTACGAGGGAGAGATCACTGATCTGTCAGCACAGGCCGTGGCTTACGTGCCTGCCGTTGTTTCCAACAAGACCGGGGGGCCCTTACCCACGGTGACGGAACCTGGAGGCCGTGAGCGCCTCGCCGGCGTTGCATGGAAAGCCCGAGTTGTTCTGGATCGCGATCCAGCGTTGTTCGTGAGTGGGTTGCGCGGCCGCGCACGAGTTGTCATCTCCAATCGCTCGCTTGGCAACTGGCTGTACCGATGGTTTCGCAACACGGTTCATTTTCGATTGTAGGCCGGTGAGTCCCGCTTCTGCCGACGGCTCAGCTGGAGCCTTGCCCTCCCAGGTCCGGACAGAATGGTGCCCGGCAGCTTGTTCAAGCAGAGTTTCAATCGAGCCGCGGATTGAGAGCTGAAGAACGTGTAAATAGGAGCGGCGCCCCGTCCTGCCCTCCGGGAGGGCGACGCTCCTGCGGAGCCGATCCAGGAGCGAGCGTTGCGTGTGCCAACTTTTAGGGTTTTCTGCAGTGAACTTCTTCCGCAATTTGCCAAAACGCTGAGAGACGATTCTACTTTCCACAATGTCCAAAGTGGGAAAGTCTTCCCTGGGGCTTTTCATCTCGTTCCCAAAACCCCAGCTTGGGAACAAATGGCCTCGACGCTCTGATTCGCGTCAGCACATGCGGACGTCCGTGGTCGCGCGGCGAAGCGGAGCTTCGGGGACATGCGGTCCCAAACCGGAGTTTGGGACCGAAGAAAGGTCAGGAAGTGGCTCTCGGGTGGCAGCTACGTTTTCGCGAGGATTCTGCCCGAAACATGACGCGTGAAAGGATAAACTCCGTCGCCTTTGACGCGTGCACCGAAAAAACTGCATGAGATTGGGAGCGGCCCGACTACACTGTCAAGCACTTCTTCCGCTCTTCCGAAACCAGATCGAATTCTGCCATGCTCATCGACGTCCGGCTTCAGATCCGGGGAATCATGATCGGCCTGATCCTGATGACAGGGTCTGCTTCCGCAGCCATCATCACCTTCTCCGACTCAGACTTCGTCACGACACCGGTCTTCAGCAATGTTCAGACGTTCGACTTTTCGATCGACATCGCTGGTCCGTTGGCGCCCGGTATCTACGACGATCCTATTCTCAATGGCGTTGAGTACAGCGTTTTTCGGGTCACTGACGCCCGGCACGCCATCAGGCTTTTCCGCATTCAATCTGCAACGCACGATCTCCGGCGCTGAGTTTTATGCGCAGGGAAGCTCATTGAGCTTTGAGATTGCGGCTGGAGCGGATCTCACAGACGGTTTGCAGGTGGGCGAATTAGCAGGGGCCAATCCAGTTTTTCTGTTCAACGGCCGCGAGGTGGGGACGGGGCGTTATCATCCTGCGCTGTTCCAGTTGAATAACGACGGAACCGGCAGCATCCGCAATTCCAACAATATGGGTGGCGTCAATCCGGGCAGCGGGGAGATCGTCGATGTGAGCGAAGGAGAAGAGTACATTACCAATCTCGCGTTTGACGCCGACCAGCTCACGCTCGCAGCCGCCGTCCCTGAACCATCATCGTTTCTGCTCCTCTGTGGTATCAGTCTGGCAGCATTCGCTCTCCGGCGCCGGATCTATGTCCGTTCGCGGGATCATGGAGGAGCGTGAATTGATCGCTGTCGCCTACCCGAAGAGTTCCAGGAGCGGTTGACCGGTCGTCAATGGATACGGTCTTCCTGAATGGTCTGTTAAAACGGTATCGGCGGGGACGCCCAGCGCGTGATAGATCGTGGCGGCCACTTCTTCGGGACTGACAGGGTCTCGCGCAGGATAGGCGGCGATCCTGTCCGAAGCGCCGTGGACCAGGCCGCCTCGAACGCCCGCACCCGCAAGCGTGATCGAGAAGCAGCCTGGCCAATGGTCGCGGCCGGCGTTGCCATTGATCTTCGGAGTCCGGCCGAATTCACCGATGACGGCGACCAGAGTTCCATCCAATAGACCGCGTTGCTCAAGATCTTCCAGCAGCGCTGTGTATCCCAAATCGAAAGCGGCCAGCAGGTTCTGGTGCTTGACGAAGTTGTCGGCGTGCGTGTCCCAATGGTCGGCCACTCGAGCTTGATAGTCGCGGGACCAGTTCACCGTCACCAGCCGCACACCGGCCTGGACCAGTCGACGAGCCAGCAGGCAGCCTTGTCCGAATGGCGTCGAACCGTAGCGAGCGCGTGTCGTCTGTTTTTCGGAGGAAAGTGTAAACGCTCGCGCAGCTTTCGGTGAGTTCATCAGCCCCAGCGCTTTGTCCTGTAAACCAGCTGTGTCGTGGATGGCCTCGACCTGATCGAGTTGACCGCGCACGAAATCCAGGCGGCGCAGCAGCGACACACGTGCATCAATGCGAGGACGAGCGAGTCCGCTGCCGATTGGAAGCGGATTGAAGTCGGGTCCGGACGGATCGTCGGTCACAAACATTGGGTCATGGTGCGGCCCGATGAATCCTGCAAAGAAGCCAGGAAAGACGTGTCCGCTGGGGATTTCGTTGCCCGGTGCGTTGAGGCTGATGCCTGCGGGCAGCAGCGACGCATTACGGTTGAGCGAATTCATTGTTGCACCGAAGCACGGAAAATCGTCGGCCAGATTGGTCGGGTTCGTGTCAGGGCGTCGATGTCTCACTCCAGTCTGCATGTAGTGCATGGCGACCGTGTGCGTACTGTCGGGATGCGTGACGCTGCGGATGAGCGCAAACCGGTCGGCCATCCGAGCCGTTTTTGGAATGTGTTCGCCGAAGTGGGTGCCGGGAACATTCGTGCTGATCGGGTTGAATGGTCCACGCACTTCCAGAGGGGCCTCCGGCTTCAGGTCCCAGATGTCCTGGTGCGCGGGGCCTCCAAACATAAAGCAGAGGATGCAGGATCTGGCTCTTCCGAAGGAACCTCCGCTGCCGGATTTGCTTCGCTCTGCGCGAAGCAACACTGGCAACGTCAAACCCACAGAGCTGAGCCCGCCGACACGCAACCACTCGCGCCGAGCGATGCCTTGAGTGGCAGGTGCGGAAATATTTTCGAACGAGATCATGCTCACCTCACTCTGATCGAGGTCGCGTGTTACGATCAATTATCCCGGAGTATTCTTCCGCCGCAAGCGATTGAGAACGAAGAGGGCCAAATGGGTGCATCCGATAGCTGGAGGGTGGGTTCAGGAACTGAAAGAAACAGCTGCTCTCTGGTGGGGGGTGACCAACGGCCGGATGAGCGGGCTGTCGCCAATTTCAAACACAGCCGCTCACCTGCCCTGCAGGCATTTTGGTCCCCTCACACGGGGAGCGGAACAGCAGCCGGTCTTGACCACATGTCCCTCCCATCAATGGATGCCCGCTGCCCGGCCGCCTTTCGTCGCTTCCGGATTCTCGGTGAACGTCTTTCTGAAAAATGCTAATGAAGCTCAAAATATCATGGCTGGCGATTCTGATTTCACTGTTCCTGGTGCCGACCAGTCACGCACGCAGCGCCTTTGAGCCCCGCCCCAACTTCGTCGTCATCTTCTGTGATAACCTCGGATATGGTGACATCGAACCGTTTGGTTCAAAAGTGCATCGGACTCCGCATCTCAATCGGATGGCACGAGAGGGCTGCC
>JBDOMX010000375.1:3060-5414 GCA_039831615.1 Planctomycetaceae bacterium | reverse complement strand
CTGAGGGATTCGACACCATCGAAGGTGAGAGACGCTGACTGCCCAGTTTGTACTGTGCATCTCGCGCCGGGATCAAGCTGATGATCGCCAAGATGTCGAGCAATCCAAGTTCCCGCAAAGAATCGGCCTGCGTGCGAAAGGCAGCGGCTGCGCAGCGAGCCGGGCGGTTACATGTGCGATTCGCTCTCTTCGACTTCAATGCTGTCGTCGAGCGGAATGACATCGTTCACGCTGCTCTCGGCGAGTGGGATCACATCGCTGAGTCCGCTGTCGCCTAGCGAAAGGAGCGGGGCAGGTTGCCGATGAAATGTCTCTTCGACGGCGAACTCGTCACCCTCCTCAGGGATAGCCACAGGGAAGTCGCCGCTGAGTTCCAGTGGCTGAATCGGCTGTGGTTTGGCAGGCTTGGGATCAGGCTGAGATTTCTCTTCTGCGGCGGTGCCAACGTGCTTTTGGGAACCATTTGAGCCGTTGCTGCGAGGCACGTCGTCGACCTGCATCGTGAATCGCAAATCACCAACGGAGATTTCGTCGCCCAAGTTGATGGGGGCAGTCTTCTTGACCTTCTTGCCGTTTACGCGTATGCCGTTCATGCTGCCGAGATCGCGGATGACCAGTCGGTTGTCGACCTGTGCAATGCAGCAGTGTTTGCGTGAGATCTTCCGGCTGTTTGTCAGGACGACATCGCAATCGGGGTGGCGACCGATGAACAGGACCGTCTTGTCCAGCGCGATCGGTGAGTCGTTGCCTATCGGCATGAGAAAGACGGCCATCGATTGCAATCCTGGAGGAAGAAATGCGGTTCAGGACGTGCGGATCCCCGCGTGAAGTGATGAGTCCATGATATCCACTCGAACGCCGGATCCGAAAGGTTTTTTCCCGGTTAAGCCAAAACGGTCAATAGCTGACTGATTCGCCCGTTCACACCTCACTTTCCACAGAAACCGTCCAAACCTGAGGGAGGGTCGGAGATTCCAATCCCAATCGGTCAGCCAGCCAATGCTCCTGTGTCATACCATCCAGCGACCGACTTTGCTCACTGACGCGCAACTCGGCGTTGGGACCGATGGCCTCGGCCAATGGCATTAACTCGGTTGTCGGCAAGAAGGACTGAGGCGGATCACCCCACAAAAGACATGGAATATGGAGTTTGTCGGCAAACCAGCGGGGGTCAAAATAGGAAAACGTCTCGTACAGGGTCTCGGCATGGTCTGGGAAACAGCGCACGTAATCATTGATTTCCTCGATGGGGTAACCGTGCCGATCTGCATGCAAGTCACGGGTTCGGTAGAAAAACCCAGGTGTCGCGGTCACGCAACACAGAGCAGGTTTCAACGCGGCCGCCAACAGAGCGAAGTCGTTGTATCCGACGCCCGCAATGCGTCCAGCATCTACCTCCGGACGTGAGAGCAGATACTCCAACCCTCGAACGCAGTCGGCAACCCACCCCCGCATGGAGAACGTATGTCGGTCTTCAACGCCATCGGTCAGCATGCCAGGAAATCGCCCGATCAACGGCTGATCGGCATTTCGCTGACCACGGCAGGCAATCGAGAACGTAATGCAGTCGCGTCGCTTATGGACCGATTCCCCCTGGTTAACGACTTCCATCACACTCAGATACCGCGGCAAGTAATAATAGGCGGGAAACGGTCCGCTTCCGTTTTTCGGAATCGAGAGGTAGCCGAACAGGCGGTATCCGCCCCAGCCAGTCAGCTTGACGGCATAGCAAGTCGTGTCATCGTCAGATCTTAAGGGCAATTCGGTCGCCTCAGCAGCGATTGGCTGGGTCGCCAATTCGTCCAGAAGTTCGCCCCAATATGCATCAAAATCGGCTGGCCGCAGATCAGCGACGGGTTGCGAAGGCATTGTCATCCATTCTTGGAAAAGGTTGAGTCGTTCTCAGTTCGTATCGCTCGACGAAAGCCAGCCGCCAATCATTGGAAGAGCCATCGTCTCAGGCGTACGGCAACTCGACAAGTCATCTGCCCGGTTGAGATGTCATTTTGGGCGATTCCGCCGAGGAAACTCCATCGAGGTCAATCCTGAACAGAGCAAATCAAGCGCGATTTGCCGACGGATTCCAAGTTCGATTGAATCGATCATGCCGGTCGTGACGAAAATCACAAACAGTGGCAGGGCGGTCATGCGCCCATCCAGCCTGTGTCATTGCTGATTGCCAAGGAATTGCGTCGTAATGGGTCTCTGCGAAGGATGTCATGCCGGCTGCTGCCGCTCGTTTGCCGTCCCGATCACAGGGGCCGACGTCTTGCGGATGGAGCGTGATCTAAGCGTCTCCTTTTGGGAATTCGCCTGTCGCTGGGCTGATCCGGACGGGGCCATTGCCGCCAACC